>JACQHM010000240.1 GCA_016199025.1 Candidatus Methylomirabilota bacterium
AGGCCAGCCAACCCCTAATCACAGCCGACCACAGTAGAATAGGGTGGTAACCATCATCCTGATGGCCATCGGGAATAAATCGCCTAGCGAGAGCGTTTCTCTTTTATGAAGCCAGGGGGGATTCAGCCGGTTCCAGGGGGGGGCGGAGGCGGAGGCCATGAGGACCAGGGGGAAAGGGGAGGAAAGGAGGAGGGCGTTCGAGGAGATGACCGTCCCCCACCTTGAGGCCTTGTATCGCTTCGCCGTCCAGAAGGTGAGGGATGCCCACCAGGCAGAGGACCTGGTCCAGGAAGCCTGCCTCAAGGCCTATCGGGCCTTCGAACGCTTTGAACAGGGCACCGATTACAAGGCCTGGCTCTTTCGGATCCTGATCAACACCATCCTGGACTTCCAACGGAAAGCCTCCAGGGAACCAATAGAGGTGAGCCTCGAAACGGACAACTTCCTCTTCAATCACCATGTCGAGGCCGAACGCAACCCCCTGCTCGATCCGGAGCGGCAGCTTATGGCCGGTTCACTGGCCCAAGTGGTGCAGGCGGCCATCGATCAGCTTCCCCCGGAATGGCAGGCCGTCGTCCTCTTGAACTTCGTGGAGGGCTTTTCGTACAAGAAGATCGCCCATATCCTCGGGTGCCCCATTGGGACGGTCATGTCGCGATTGTACCGGGCACGGCAGTTCCTTCGGCAGCGCCTGGAACGATATCTTGATAGAGAAGGCTACGCAGATCCAAAACGGTCTCCGGGCCAGGGTGCCTCGGTGACGCCCCTCGATCTCATCCGCCACAGGATCAAGACCCGGTTCAAAAAGAAGGAAGGGTAACGATGGAATGCGAGGAGGCAAAGTTTGGCTTATACGCCCTTCTCGACGACGAGCTGGATGTCGCCAAGAATCTTGAGATCCTCAGTCACCTGGAAGGCTGTCCGGCCTGTCAACGGGAGCTGGAGCTGGATGAGCGCCTGAAGGTGTTGGTGCGGGAACAGCTCTCTGCCTGCTCTCCCTCCTCTCAGCTCTGGGCCAAGGTCGCCCGGCAGATCGAGCAGGAGACCGAGGAAGGAAGGCATCCTTGGGAGGCATTCAGTAAGCTCTGGCCGAAAGCCCGGCTCTTCCAAGCGGCGTTAGCCGGTTTGGCCGTGGTCGTCGTGTTCAGCGTGTCGCTTTTGCTCATCCATTCGAGGGAGGCACCATCTCTTCTCGTGGATGAGCTTGTCAAGGATCACATCCGTTCCGTCACGAAGGAGAGTGGGCCTGTCGATGTCCTATCGGCCGATCTGGCCGAGATTGTCCAGCACTTCCGAGCGAAGTTTCCCTTTCCCTCGTCCGTGCCCGTTCTCGTCCACGAAGGATCGAGGCTTGTGGGAGGAAGCTTCTGCCAGCTCGGCGAGACCAAGGGGATCCGGTTCACGTATGAGCTGGGGAACGGTCGGACAGTTTCCTTGTACCAACTGGAACGATCGGAGCGAACCCCCTTCCCGCGGCCGGGATCGGGGCATCTTTATGTCGGTCAGCCACAGGGACCGGGCCTTGTCCTCTGGGGGGATGAGGGCTTCCTCTACGCTCTCGTCGCGGAGCTTCCCCCGGAGGACCTTCAGAGACTGGCCTCCCACATGGGAGGCATCTAGGGAAAGGGCAAGAGCGTGTTTGACTTCTCAGCCCAAGAGGCCTTCTTGAGGGAAAGGAGAATCGAGCATGAAGCGGACGAGGAGATTTTTCGGCTTCAGTCTCGCGGTGATGGCCGGGATGGTCGCTCTGGTGATCCTGGGGGGGAATGCGGTCGGACAGCAGGTCTTCCCCTCCTTGGGGCCGTTGCCGCCGGTCCCCATCCCCCCTGACAGTCCCCAGACGCCCGCCAAGGTGGAGCTGGGGAAGCTCCTCTACTTCGATCCTCGCTTATCCGGCGATGCCAGCACTAGTTGTGCGAGCTGCCACGATCCGAAACTGGGCTGGGGGGATGGAGGAGATCTTTCCAGGGGTTATCCCGCGACGTTACACTGGCGTAACTCGCAGACGGTCCTGAACGTCGCCTACCTGGACAAATGGTTCTGGACCGGCTCCTCTCCGACGTTGGAGGCCCAGGCCAAGGCGGCCATCACCGGGCCCCTGGCCCAGAACATGAATCCGGGGTTGGCGGAGGAGCGCCTGAAGCAGATCCCTGAATATGTCAAGCTGTTCCAGGAGGCCTTTGGGGGACCCCCGACCTTCGAGCATGCCCTCAAGGCGATCGTGGCCTTTGAGCGGACCCTCGTTTCCCGGAACGTTCCCTTCGACCGCTACATGCAGGGGGACCAGGCGGCGTTGACCCCGGAGCAGGTCCAGGGGCTCGCGCTCTTCCAGGGGAAGGCCGAGTGCCTCCAGTGTCACCACGGCCCCCTGTTCACGGATCAGGCCTTCCACAACCTGGGCGTCCCAAAGAATCGAGCCTTTGAAGAGGATCCCTTACGACAGATCGCGATGCGGGAACGAATGAAAGCCAAAGGGATCCTTGAAGCGGTGTACCTGGCTTTCGATCGGGATCCGGGGCGGTATCTGGACACGAAACGAGAGGAGGACAGAGGCAAATTCCGGACGCCTCCCCTCCGGGAGCTGAACTCTACGGCCCCGTACATGCATAACGGGGTCTTCGCCACCCTGGAGGAAGTGATTGAGTTCTACGACAAAGGCGGAGGAGAGGACCCCTTCGGGACCAAGTCTCCACTGATCAAACCCCTGGGATTAACCTCAGCGGAGAAAGCGGCGCTTCGGGTCTTCCTCGAGAGCGTAAGCGGCGAGGAGGTCCTGGTGGAGCCGCCGGTCCTCCCGGAGTATGGGCTCCTGCCACTCCCAAAGGGAAGCCAGAGAGGTGGGCGATGAAGCGGACGAGAGCGTTCTGGAGGGTGGGAAGCCTCTTGGCGGTGGCGATGGCGGCCGCCCTTCTTCAGGGGCGCATCGCCCTAGGGGAGGGCGTCCCCTTAGCCCCCCTCCCTCCTCTGAAGACTCCGAAGGAGGAGCAGGTGGAGCTGGGCAAGTACCTCTTTTTTGACCCCCGGCTCTCTGGCGATGGCGGTGTCTCGTGCGATAGCTGCCACGACCCGGCCACCGGGTGGGGCGACGGCAAGGCGCTCTCGACAGGTTATCCCGGAAGCGAATACTTCCGGAACGCCCAGACGCTCTTGAACGCGGCCTACTACAAGCGGAACTACTGGGACGGACGAATGGCGGGATCTGACCTGCCCACGCTCGTCCGCGACCACCTTACGGAGGCGCATTTCATGCAAGTGGACGGCCGACTCCTCGCTGAACGGCTCAAGCAGGTTCCCGAGTACATGGAGATATTCCAAAAGGCCTTCGGCGGGGAGCCGACCTTTGGCCGGACGCTCACTGCCGTGGCCGCCTTCTTGAAGACGATCACCTCGCGGAACGCCCCCATCGACCGCTACCTGAGGGGCGACACGGATGCGCTCTCCGCCGAGGCGCGGGAAGGCCTCGCGCTCTTCCAGGGGAAGGCGGGATGCATTCAGTGCCATAACGGCCCGCTCCTCTCCGACCAGAAGTTCCATGCGCTGGGCGTTCCCGAAAACCCGGACGTCTTCGCCAATCCCCTTCGCCACATTACGTTCCGCCGCTTCTTCAGGACGCTGGGCGCGCCGAACGCCGAGAACTATCAGGAGGATCCAGGCCTTTACGGCGTCACAAAGGACAAGGCTGATTGGGGAAAGTTTCGCACGCCGAGCCTTCGCGAGGTGAGCTGGACCGCGCCCTACATGCACAACGGGGTCTTCATGACGCTTGAAGAGATCGTGGACTTCTACGATCGCGGCGGGGGCCAGCACCCGAACAAGAGCCCGCTGCTCAAGCCGCTGGGGCTCATGGCGGCTGAGAAGCGGGCCTTGGTGGAGTTCCTGAAGAGCCTCGCCGGCGACCCGGTGGTGATCGAGCGGCCGGAGCTGCCGGACTACAAACCGCGGAAGCTCGGCCAGAACTGAGGAGACCAGTCATGCGAATCACCCGAACCTCTGTG
>JACQHM010000250.1 GCA_016199025.1 Candidatus Methylomirabilota bacterium
AACAAGCTCCTGACCGGCCTCCTGAAGGCGACCCAGAAACGGCCGGTCCCCGTGGCCGAGCTGGAAAAGATCGTGGACGAGGTGGAGGCCAAGCTCCTCGAGAAGCCGGACCGGGAGATTACCTCGCAAGAGGTCGGCGAGTACCTTATGCAGCGCCTCCACGCATTAGACGAGGTGGCCTACGTCCGCTTCGCCTCGGTCTATCGTTCCTTTAAAGACGTAGGCGACTTCGTGGACGAGATCAGAAGCCTCCTGGAGGCCAGCGCCGGGCGGGCCAAGGAAAAACAGGAGAAGGGGCCTCCTCGGAAAACGTGATCGTTGACCGGCGAACGTCGAGCGTGAAATGGTGGCTTACTATCCCTTGATGGTGGATCTTGGGGGAAAGCGCTGCCTGGTGGTGGGGGGCGGCGAGGTGGCCGAGCGGAAGGTGGAGACGCTTTTTGGCTTTGGCGCTGCTGTCGTGGTTGTGAGCCCCTCCTTAACGCCTCTCCTGGAGGAGTTGGCCGCCCAGGGACGGATCATCGTCCACCGCCGGACCTACCAGGAGGGGGATGTGAAGGGGTCGTTCCTCGCTATCGGGGCCACCGATGACCGGGTGGCGAACGCCCAACTCTCGAAGGAGGCTAAAGCCGAGAAGATCCCCGTGAACATCGTGGACGATCCAGAGCTTTCGACCTTTATCGCTCCCTCGATTATCCAGCGGGGGGATCTGGTCATTGCCATCTCCACCGGCGGCGTGAGTCCCGCGCTGGCGAAGCGGATCCGGAAGGAGCTGGAGGAGCGGTACAACAAGGAGTACGGCGAGTTCCTGGACGCCCTCCACAAGGTCCGGGAGCGGGCGAAGCGAGAGATCGCCGATCCTCTGCGGCGAAAGGAGCTCCTCACGACCATCGCCCGCCTCGATTCCTTCGAGCTATTCCGCCACGATCGGTCCGCCTGGCAAGAACGGGCAGAGGCCCTCTTCCAGCAACCCCGGTCAGTTGTCACTTACGACTAGCCCTTAGCCATCAGCCATTAGTCACGAGCAATTTGGATGGAGAGCACCCTGTTTTATCTCGCATTGGGCTTTTACCTGGTGGCGACCCTGGCCTATCTTTGCCCCCTGGTCATCAAGGAGGGCTTCATCTCCCGCTTGGCCAGCGCCTCCGCCCTTTTAGGCTTTGGCGCCCATTCCCTGGCCCTCCTGACAAGGATCTACCGGGCCGGTCATCCCCCGTTAAGCAACCTCTACGAATCCCTCTCGGTCTTTGCCTGGGCTTTCGTCCTGATCTACCTCTTCATCGAGTTCCGGTATAAGAACAAAGGGATCGGCTCCTTCGTCATGCCGATTGTTCTCCTGGCCCTGGGGACGGCGGCCGCCCTCCCGAAGACCTTCCAGGAGCTGATGCCACGGCTCCAGAGCTTCTGGCTTGACCTCCATGTCGGCCTCGTCCTCGTCGGCATTGCAGCCCTGGTCTTTGCCTCCTGCGCGGCTTTCATGTACCTCCTCCAGGAGCGGCAACTGAAATCCAAAAACCCCGGGGCCTTCTCCCGCCGCCTCCCCTCTTTAGAACTCCTGGATCGACTCGGCTACCGTTCCCTCTCCTGGGGCTTTCCTCTTTTCACGTTGGGCCTGATCACCGGAACCATTTGGGCCGGGTACGCGTGGGGTACGTACTGGGCGTGGAACCCGAAGGAGACCACCGGTTTGATGACGTGGGTGATCTACGCCGCCCTCCTCCACGCCCGCCTCTCCTTCGGCTGGCGCGGGCGGAAGGCGGCCGTGCTTTCCTTGATCGGGTTCGGGGCCATCGTCTTCGCCTTCTTCGGGGTGAGCTTCTCCGAGAGTGGTGGGTAGTCTTGGGTGGGTGGTCGGTAGTTTTGAGTAAAGGGTCGGTAGTCTTGGGTTTTGAGTCTTCCTCCCCCCTACTTCCAACTACCCACTAGGAACTGACCTGATGGAGATCATCGCCTTAGGCTTAAGCCACAAGACGGCGCCGGTAGAGCTTCGGGAAAAGCTCTCGATCCCCGAGCAGGAGTTGCCGAAACCCCTCGAGCTGTTGGGGCAGGGCCCGGCCATCCTGGAGCGGCTGATCCTTTCCACCTGCAACCGGGTCGAGGTCTACGCGGTGGTGCAGGAACCGGCCTCTGCGAGGGCGCTCATCATGAACACCTTGGCCGCCTACCGGGGACTCCCCCCCCAGGCCTTCCAGGACACCCTTTACCTCCACGTGGCCGAGCGGGCGGTCCGGCACCTCTTCCGGGTGGCCTCCAGTCTCGATTCGATGGTCGTTGGGGAGCCCCAGATCCTTGGCCAGGTGAAAGCGGCCTACCAGATCGCGGTGGCGCAGGGGGCGACGGGGGCGGTCTTGAACCACCTCCTGGAGTGGGCCCTGTTGGTGGGGAAGCGGGTCCGGGCGGAGACGGGGATCGCCCAGGCGGCCTGCTCGGTGCCCTCGGCGGCGGTGGAGCTGGCGAAGAAGATCTTTGGGGATCTTCATGGACGGACCGCCGTGATCCTGGGGGCGGGGGAGATGGCGGAGGTGGCGGCTCTCCATCTCAAGGATGAGGGGGTGACCAGCATCCTGGTGTC
>JACQHM010000251.1 GCA_016199025.1 Candidatus Methylomirabilota bacterium
CAGATCATCGCCCACGAGAGTGGCGTTGCCGACACCGTGGACCCGCTAGGAGGGTCCTACTCCGTGGAGTGTCTCACGCGGGAGATCGAGGCCAGAGTTCTGGACTATCTCAAAACGATCGACGAGCTGGGCGGGATGCTTCGGGCCATCGAGGTGGGGTTCGTCCAACGGGAGATCCAGGAGGCGGCTTATCGTCATCAGAAGGAGATCGAGGAGAGGAGCCGGATCGTGGTCGGCTTGAACGCCTTCACCGACCAGGAGCCGGCCAAGGTTCTGGTCTTCCAGATCGACCCCGACCTGGAGACGGGGCAGCGGAGACGGCTTACGCAGGTGAAGGAGAGCAGGGACCAGAGCAGGGTAGAGGAGGTCTTAAAGCAGTTAGAGGGCGAGGCGCGAGGGTCCGAGAACCTCCTCCCTTCCATCTTGAAGGCCGTGAGGGCCTATGCGACCATCGGCGAGATCTGTGGGGGCTTAAGAAGGGTCTTCGGCGAGCATAAGGAGTCCGTGACGATATGATCAAAGGGGTGGATCAGATCGCCATCGCCGTGAAGGACTTGGAGCAGGCGAAACGGTTCTACGGGGAGGTCTTGGGCCTCCCGATGGTTCATACTGAAGTCCTGGAGGAGGAGCGGGTGAAGGTGGCCCTCTTCAAGGTCGGCCAGGTCGAGATCGAACTCCTCGAAGGGATCGGGGAGGAGAACCCTGTTGCCAAGTTCCTTGCAAAGCGGGGGGAGGGCCTTCATCACATCAGTCTTGAGGTTGAGGATCTGGAAGGGACCCTCGTGAGGCTCGAAAAGGCGGGGGTCCCACTCATCGACAAGGTCCCACGGAAGGGGGCTTCTGGCACCATGGTGGCCTTCCTCCATCCTCAGGGATGCCACGGCGTTCTCATCGAGCTGGTTGAGAAGCGGGCGGGATGATGTTCCCATGGAGAGGGAGATGTGGCGGCGATTCTGTATCCTAGGTTTCTTGCTGATCACGATGGTCGCTTCTGAAGCTGGATCGCAGGAGTCGGCCTTCACCGAGGTGGTCTATGAGGCGGCCCGGAGGCTGGCCGAGGGCTTCCCAAAGGTGGAAGGCTTCATCGTGGGGGTCGATGGGACGAAGGTGCTCATCGACCTGGGTACCAAAGATGGGGTCTACCCAGGGATGGAACTCCAGGTCTTTCGGGAGGGGGAGAAGTATGCCCACCCGATCACCGGCCAGCCCCTTGGCACGCTGGATAAGGGCCTGGGGATCGTGAGGGTCGTCCAGGTCAGGGATCGGTACTCAGTGGCGGAGGTCATCCGAAGGGTTGAAGGTGTGGAGCTCGTCCCGGGGGATCGGGCCCGCGTGTCCGGTGCCAGACTCCTCGTGGCCCTCCCTGTCGTCGATCCATCGACAGTCAAGGAGGTGAACCCGAAGAGCTTCACCAAGGACCTGGCCTTGGCCCTCGCCAAGACCGGCCGCTTCGAGGTCATCGAGGATCGGCAACTTCGGGCCTCCATGATGGGAGAGGGGATCGCGATGGAGAACCTGGCGACCCCCTCGGCGTTGAAAGCCCTGGCAGAGAAGCTGAAGGTGAACCTCCTGGTCTTGGGAAAGCTCACGACGGTCGGGGAGGATATCTCCCTCGACCTCGATGTGATCTCGACCTTGACGGGCAACCGCTTGCTCTTGGTCACCACCCGAGTTGGGGCTCTTGAACCCCGTCCCGCCGCCATGCCGAATCCAGGCTCTCCGGCGGAGGCGTCGGCCCCGGCCCCTGTCCTCCCGGAGGCTCCTTCCCCCGTCCCCGCTGACCCGTTGCCCCCAGGGGTTTTCAGGGCGGACTTCGACATCCCCTTACGGGCCGTCGCCATCGCCGATGTTGATGGGGACAGGAGGGAGGATCTGATCTTCGCCAGCGCTGACCGGCTCTTCGTGTACACGTTCACTGGTCAGGGCTTTCGTCTGATCTGGCAGCAGGAGGCAGGCCCGGGGGCCAGCATCATCGGCCTGGATGCCGCCGACATCAACGGAAACGGTCGCGCCGAGCTCTTCGTCACCAACTTCTTAGGCGACCGCCTCAGCTCCTTTGTGCTGGAGATGACGAAGAAAGGTCAGATGGAGCGTCTGTGGGAGAAGGTCAATCTCTTCTTCAGGGTCCTGCCCCTGGGGGAAGGCGGGGCGAAGCAGCTCTACGGTCAGCCGTTCGGTGTCCGATCACCCTTCGATCAGTCCATCCACCGATACTCCTGGGGGAGGAAGGGGATCTTCGGGTACCTCAAGGGCAAGCAGTATGTGCAGGGACCCCCGTTGGGGGTCCCGAGGGGTTTTAGCCTCTATGGCCTCACGTTGGCCGATTTAAACGGGGATGGTCGGGAGGAGATCCTGGCCGTCGAGACGGGAGACACCTTCAAGGTCTATGATCTGAACGGGAGGCTTCTCCACGAAACCAGCGATGGCATCGGCGGGTCGGACACCTTGGTCCAATTCAAGCCGGCCGGTAAGCCGCCGTCCGATACGCCGGATGCGACCCAAGCGGTTCCGATCCAGGGACGGATCCTGGTGAGACCCTCGACCGACGGTTTGTCACCCATGATCCTCGTCTGGCACAATATGCCTTCGATCAACTCCCTCCCCCAGGACATCTCCCGGTTCCACAACAAGGGGAAGATCGTGGCCCTCCGCTGGAACGGCGCGGGGTTAGAAAAGCTCTGGGAGACCAGGGAGCTCCGCGGCTACATCGCCGACTACGCCGTGGGCGAACTGGGAGGAGAGAGGGCCCAGCATCTGGTGATCGTCGTGGTACAGACCGATAAGGGGCAACCCCGATCAAGCTACGTCTTGGCCTTTCCGATCCCTTGACCTCACTTTAGGAGGGGAAGTGGAACACGGGAAAGCGTTCAAGTGAGGCGGGTACGGGAAGAGCTGCGATGGGGCATCTTTGCCAGCAGCTCTTCTTTTTTGTGCTGAACGGGCAAAAGTGGGAAAGAAGAAGAGTGGTCAAGATAAGCCCGCTGGTAGGAGGAGTGTTGCTGGCATTGTCAACCTGTCTCCTCGGGGCCTTCCCTGTCAGGGCGGTCGAAGAGCCTCCCGCTGAAGAAAGCACCCTCCTCGATGTCCTCAAAGCCAAAGGGGTCATCAACGAAGACGAGTACCAGAGGTTGAAGGGCGATGGCGAAAATAAAGGTGGAGAGAAACCAGGACCCTCCAGCGGATACGCCAGAGGCTTTTATATCCAATCTCCCGATGGTGAGCATCAACTGAAGCTGAACGGCCTGACCAGGGTCCAGTTCACCCTGTTCCCCCCTGATACGCCGAACTCTAGCACCCAGATTCAACCCAGGACCATCGCCTTGGTAGCCAGGGGCTATATCTTCAAATACTTCGAGTTCCAGACCATCGTGGATTTTGCCGACAAGGTCAACATCCTCTTCGACGCCTTTGGCAATCTCAACGTCGCCCCGTGGCTACAGCTTAAGATGGGCCAGTTCAGGGTCCCCTTCAGCCGGGAGCAGCTCGTCTTCATCAACGGTGTGGACACCATCGAGCGCTCGGTGGTGGGGGATGCGATCTCGCCGTCCTACGACATCGGGGCGTCGGTCCACGGGATCCTTCAGCTTGGCATTTGGGAGTATGCGTTGGGGGTGTTTAACGGGGCCGGTCGGAACACCTTCGATACCAACGATGCCATGGATGTGGCCGGGCGCGTGGTGCTCAATCCCTTTGTGTTCGAGCCCGATTCCGGGCTCAAAGACTTGAGCCTGGGGGCCAACTTCCAGGTTGGTGACGAGGGCTTTAATCCAGACGGGGGCCGGGTGCGCTTCATGACCAGGGCCGATCGGGCCGTCATCTTCAACGCGACCACCCGGGGGTTCCGGCAGCGGTACGGCTTCGACCTCCACTACGAGCTTGGCCCCGTTTCCCTTCAGGGGGAGATCCTCTACGAACGCCAACAGCGGAAGCGGACCTTATCGGCCGATGGGAGCGTCGCGGCCGTGGCCAGTGATGGGGTGGGGGATGCCAGCGACCTGGAACGCTCCGGGGGGTATCTCCAAGTCGGGTATTTCGTCTGGGGGGTTCGAGATCAGGGGGTTCAGACGGTCGTGAAATACGAGCGGTTTCAGGGGGGGGATACCGGCGGGCCTGGTCAGATCCCTTCTCAGGCCCTCGACGCCTATACCCTGGGCGTCAACTGGTACGTGAACCACAACGTGAAATTCCAGGTGAACGGGATCCTGGCGGATCTCAAGCGATCCCTGACCGCCTATGCGCAGGACTCCCGTGGGGACTTCCTGGATGGGGACCTCGACTGGGTCCTCCTCACCCAGTTCCAGCTTTTGTTCTAAGGGGTCCAATGGAACTTGCCGGGGAGACTTCTCACTTGCAGCACCGGGGGAGATGGCCTATACTTTTATCGCTCGATCTGGTGGATCAAACCCTTGAGGGGGAGGTGGAGGTGTGTGGGTGAAAAGGGAGACCGAGGCGATCCGTGACCTCCTCTTCTCCCCTATTGCCGTGGAACTTCAGGAGGTGGAGGAACGGCTTCGCGCAGGACTCGAAAGCCATTCCTCCCTCATCGCTGAGGTGTCGAGCTACGTCCTGGGCAGCGCCGGGAAACGCATCAGGCCGGCCCTGTTGCTCTTGTCGGCCAAGCTTTGCGGTTCGGAGGACGGATCGAGGAGCGTCGCGTTGGCCGCGGTGGCCGAGTACATGCACGTGGCCACCCTCATCCATGACGACATCATCGACAACGCCGACAGGCGTCGGGGTCTGCCCTCGGCCAACTCCAGGTGGGGCTCTCACGTCTCCGTCCTCGTGGGAGACTTTCTTTACGCCAGGGCCATCCAGATCCTGGTGGAGGATGAAGATTTTCGGATTCTCAAGGCCTTCGCCGATGCCACCGTGAGCATGGCCGAAGGCGAAATCCTGGAGCTGCAAACGTATAAGAAGCTGGACATCACGTATGAAGAGTATCTGAAGATCATCACCTGCAAGACAGCGGCGTTGATCTCTGCCGCCTGTCAGGCAGGGGCCTTGATCTCCAAGACCTCGGAGGAGCAGGTCAAGGCGATGGCGGATTTCGGCTTGAACTTGGGCATCGGCTTTCAGTTGGTGGATGATGCCCTTGACTTTGTGGCGGATGAGGAGCGGTTGGGCAAGCCGGTGGGGAACGATCTGAAGGAGGGAAAGATCACCTTTCCCCTCATTCACCTGGCCCAGAACGGGTCCGATGGCGCCCAGAGGCGGCTGAGAGTGTTGGTGGCGAAGGAGCGTTTCGACGAGGATGACCTTCTGGAGGTGCGAGAGTTGGTGGAGAAGCATCAGGGCGTCCAGGCCACCATGGAGAAGGTGCATGAATTCTTGGACAAGGCCAAGGCGTCTCTAAAGCTCTTTCCGGATTCCCCTTCGAGGCGCTCTCTGCTCTGTATGACCGATTTCGTCCGGGAGCGGGACTGGTAAACAATGATCGCGGCGATCGGGGTGGATCTGGGCGCGACCAACGTGAGGCTTGTCCTGGTGGATCAGAACGGGGCCGTGATGGATTCCGGACGCTTTCCTGTCCCTGAACGAGGGAGGGCCGAGCCTGTCCTGGAAGACTTGGCCCCGGCCATCGAGGCCATGAGGGAAAGGGCAGAGGGGAATGCATATCAGGTAGGGGCCCTGGGGGTCGGGGTGGCTGGCTTGACCGATGTCAAGGAAGGGATCGTGCTCGACGCCATCAACCTGGGCTGGAAGGAGGTCCCCTTTCAATCGCTCCTGGAGGAGCGGCTGAAACTCCCTGTTCTCTTGGAAAACGACGCCAACGCGACCGCCTTTGCCGAGGCCTGGGTCGGGGCAGGCAGAGGGTGCCGGTCGTTGATCAGTCTCACGCTGGGGACCGGGGTCGGCGGTGGCCTCATCTTCGACGGGGAGCTGTGGCGGGGGGCCTCGGGCCTGGCCGGGGAGATCGGCCACATGGTGGTGGAGCCGGATGGGGAGCCCTGCCATTGTGGAGGGCGTGGCTGCCTCGAGGCCTACATCTCTGCGAGTGCCGTCGTCCGGGACGCCAAGAAGGCGATCCTGGATGGAAAGGTTGGGGAACCGCTCTCCAGCTTCATGGGAAACCTCGAGGGGCTCACCGCGAAAGACGTCTCCGATGCGGCTTCAAAGGGTGATCCCTTGGCCAAAAGGATCCTTGCCAAGGCCGGTCGGTACCTAGGGGTCGCGTGTACCAGCCTGATTCACATCTTCAACCCCGAAATGATCGTCGTCGGAGGAGGGATGGCTCAGGCGGGAGAGTTGATCCTCGGGCCGGCCAGGGTGGAGGTCAAGGAACGGGCCTTCGGTCCGCTGGCCGAGAGCACCAGGATTGCTCTCTCCCCGCTGGGCGAGCTGGCCGGCGCCATTGGCGTTGCCGGCCTCGCCCTCAGGCGCTACGTGCCTAGCCGTTAGCCTTTTGTTTTTCGCTACGCGCCACAAGCCAACGGTTATAAGCTTCTTGCTACGTGCTACGAGCCAACGGCTCTAAGCTGCCTTATGAGGCACATCCGGAATTTTTCCATCATTGCCCACATCGATCACGGCAAATCCACCCTGGCTGACCGGCTCCTGGAATGCTGCGGGGCCCTCTCCCCACGGCAGAAGGGAGAGGAACAGGTCCTGGACCAGATGGAGTTGGAGCGGGAGCGGGGCATCACCATCAAGGCCAAGGCTGTCCGGCTCCGCTATAAGGCTGGGGATGGACGAGAGTATCTCCTGAACCTGATTGATACGCCGGG
>JACQHM010000252.1 GCA_016199025.1 Candidatus Methylomirabilota bacterium
AGCGGCGTCTCAAGACCTGAACAGCCATCACCGCCCTCCCACAAGACTACTTACTTGCCTTCCCCTGAAGCCCCTGCTCGGCCTTCTCGATCCATAGCTGGGCATCAGGTTTCAGATGGGGCACCAGCTCCACCGCCTTCTTTAAATCTTGAAGCCCGCCGGAAAAGTCTTTTCCTTGGACGCGGAGGGTCCCCCGGTTGAGATAGGCCAGGGCGTGGCGGGGGTTGAGTTCAATGGCCTTCGTGAAATCGGCCGACGCTTCTTTCACCCGCCTGATCCGGAGAAAGGCCAAGCCCCGGACCGTGTAGGCTTCCGCCAGTTTGGGGTTGAGGACCTGGGCCTTGGTGCTATCTTTCAGCGCCTCCTCGATGTGTTTCCGCGCCTCCGCTTCGTTTTTACGCGATGTCGCGAGGTCGGCTTTTTGAACGTAAACGGCGGCTCGGTTCACGTAGGCCTGGGAATAGAAGGGGCTCAGCTTCAGCGTCTGATTGAAATCGGCTAACGCCCCGTCCACATCCCCTTTGGTGCGGCGGGCCTCACCGCGGTTATTATAGGCTTCGGCATACTTCGAATCGAGCTGGATGGCCTGGGTATGGTCGGCGATGGCCCCGTCCACGTCCCCCTTGACGAAGCGAATCGCCCCCCGGTTGGTGTAGGCTTCGGCGAGGCGAGGGTTGAGCTCGATGGCCTTCGTCTGGTCGGCCATGGCTCCATCGAGATCGTTAAGCCGATACCGCGCGAGGCCTCGGTACGAATAGAGGATCGCGTTCTTGGGATCCTGCTGGACGGCCTTGTCGAAGGCGGCCAGGGCTTTGGAAAACTCACCCTTCTTATAGAGGGCGACCCCCTGCTTTAGCGGGTTCGCAGCCTTCTGAGCAAAGGCCGGGAAAGGCTGAAGGGACGTGACCAGCAGGGCTACGGTGATCACCCCGGGCAGCCCCCGCAGCGTCCATTTTAGAATCCTCGCTGGACCCCCCTCTCTTAGAGGGCAAGGGAGGTGTCCCTTTCCTCTCATCACCTGCCTCCTTATGATCCATCTCATCTTCAGTCGTGAATGTCAGTAATCTATACCAAACCTACCGGGAAATGCAAGGGCCAATCGTGGCCCTTGCGGCCTGAACCCCTGGACGATCAGGGGGAGGGCCATCCTCAGGACCGAGAGGCCAGAGGAACCCGATGAGGAGAAAGTCTCTCTCCTGAGAAAGGAAAGTCATGGGAAGAGGTTGGTTTCGGCTGAGGGGGGACAGGAGGCCCCTTCCGTCCGCAGGCCGGAACCAGTGCCAAGAAGACGAGAAGGACGAGAGGTCCGAGGCGACGGATCCACCCTCCGAGTCCTCGTCTCTCCGATCCCACTGCCTCTCACCTCCCTACTGTTGCGTGGGGGGAGAGGGGGAGGGACTTCCAGGGGTCTGAGGCGGCGGCGAGGTCGCCGGGAGAGAAGTCCCGACCCTCACCTCCAACCGGGTGCTCGCCGCTTTCTGGCTGACCGTGATGAGGCAACTCCTGTCCCCTTTGACGAAGACCATCTGGGCCTCTTTCCCCAGGAAACTGCTCAGCATCTGCCAACCCTTGACCCTCAAGTTGGCTTTGAAGAACTCGGCAAGAGCGCCCGTCTCGGCCTTCCCTTCGTAGACCAGGAGCCCGATCCGAAAGGTTGGGGTCTCGACGACGACTGATTCGTTGGAGTTCTTCGTAAAGCCGGCCGGGACAGGGACATCCTCGAAATCGGGAATCGTGAGGGGAGCAGCGGTGGCCGGTGGCTCCTCGACGACAGGGGCGGTGGCACAGCCGCCCAGGATGAAGAGGCCAATCGGCATCCAAAGGCCGAAAGACAGGAACTGGCTTCGCCGCATCAACACATCCTCCTCCAGGCCAAGGGGTTTATGGGATGATCTCTACGAGACGAGGCGTTTCTTCGCCTGCCTGATGGCCCTGACAACGCTCCTCCTCGCCGTGCCACCGATCCCCTTTCGACGATCAACACAGGCCTCCAGGGAGAGGAACCGGAGGATATCCTTGTCGAAGAGGGGTGAGAAGCGCCGGAACTCCTCCAGGCTTACGTCCTCCAACCGCTTTCCCTTCTCCAGACATGAGCGAACGAGCCTTCCGACCACCTCATGGGCCTTCCGGAAGGGCATGCCCTTCAGCGCCAGGTAGTCGGCAGCATCGGTGGCGTTCAGAAGCCCCTCCTCTGCCGCCTCACGGAGCCGCTCCCTGTTGAAGGTGAGCCTGGTGAACAGGGCAGTGAGGATTTCCAACGAGGCCTTGACGGCGTCCACGGCGTCGAAGAGGGGCTCTTTATCTTCTTGCAAATCCCTGTTGTAGCTTAACGGCAGCCCCTTCAGGATGGCAAGCATCGCCATAAGGGCCCCATAGACCCTTCCGGTTTTCCCCCGGCACAGCTCCGCCACATCGGGGTTCTTCTTTTGGGGCATCATGCTGGAGCCGGTGGCGAAGGCATCAGGGAGGGTGATAAAGCCGAACTCAGCCGAGGCCCACAGGATCAGCTCCTCCGAGAAGCGGGAGAGGTGCATCTGGAGGATGGAGACCGCCGCCAGGAACTCGACGATGAAATCCCGGTCCGACACGGCGTCAATGCTATTCTGAGAGAGGGTGGGAAACTGTAAGAGCCTGGCCACATAGCTTCGGTCGAGGGGAAGGCTGACCCCGGCCAAGGCGCCGGAGCCTAAGGGGAGGATGTTCACCCGTTTCTGGCAATCGGAGAGGCGCTCCCGATCCCGCTCAAACATCTCGAAGTAGGCTAACAGGTGATGGGCCAAAAGGACCGGCTGGGCCCGCTGAAGGTGGGTGTAACCAGGCATGATAATGTCCAGGTTCGCCTCGGCACATCCGACCAGGGCCCGTTGAAACGACCTGATCGGTTCCTGAATCGCCTGGATCTCCTCGCGAAGGTACAGACGGAGGTCCAGGGCGATCTGGTCGTTCCGACTCCTGGCCCCGTGGAGCTTCCCCCCGACCTCCCCTACCTTCTGGATCAGCCGATGCTCGATGTTCATGTGGATATCTTCCAGGGCAGGGTCGAAGGGAAAGTCGCCTCGTTCGATCTCTTGTTCAATCTCCTTAAGGCCGACAACGATCTTCTCCAGCTCGATCTTTTCCAAAAGGCCGGCCCTGGCCAGGGCCTTGGCGTGAGCGATGCTCCCCTGGATGTCATGCCTGTAGAGACGACGGTCGAAGTGGATGGAGGCGGTGTAGCGCTCCACCAGCCGGTGGGTCTTCCCGGCAAACCGTCCCCCCCAAGGCTTCTTCTTCCCCTCTCGCACCGACATGTTTCCGACGAACCTTTTGCTTCAGGTTCTGGTCACGAGGAGTCCGCGCACCCTCTCCCCCACCCTCCCCCTTGAAGGGGGAGGGAACGGGCGGGGGTGGACTACTTGAGCTTTCGCTTCTGGCTTAAGGCGCGGATCCGGAGCCTAAGGGCATTCAGGCGGATGAACCCCTCCGCATCCTTTTGGCGATAGACCTCCTCGGCCTCGAAGGTGGCGAACCGAGGATCGTAAAGGGAGGCGGGGGACTTCCTCCCTACCACGTCGCAGTTCCCCTTGTAGAGTTTCAGGCGGGCCACCCCCGTCACCAGTTTTTGGGTCTCCTCGATGAAGGCCCGGATGGCCTCCATTTCTGGCGAGTACCAGTAACCGTAGTAGACCAATTCTGAGAAGCGGGGGATCAAGGTGTCCCGGAGGTGCATGACCTCCCGGTCCATGGTGATGGACTCGACCGCCCGGTGGGCAATCTGGAGGATCGTCCCCCCCGGGGTCTCATAGACTCCCCGGGACTTCATTCCCACATACCGGTTCTCGACGACGTCCACCCGCCCGATCCCGTTCCTGCCACCGACCTCGTTCAAGTGCGCCAGGAGCTTCGCCGGTGTCAGTTTCTTGCCCACGGCCACCGGGATGCCCTGTTGAAACTCGATCTCGATGTAGGTCGGACGATCGGGGGCCTTCTCAGGGGAAACGGTCAGGGCGAACATCCCTTCTGGCGGCTCCAACCAGGGATCCTCTAGGATACCTCCCTCGTAACTCACGTGGAAGAGGTTCCGGTCAATGCTATACGGCTTGGCTTTCGTCGCCGGAACGGGGATGCCGTGCTTCCTGGCGTAGGCGATCAAATCCGAGCGAGACTTGAAGTCCCACTCCCGCCAGGGGGAAATGACCCGGATCTGGGGATCAATGGCATAATAGGTCAGCTCGAACCGGACCTGGTCATTCCCCTTCCCTGTCGCCCCGTGGGCCACAGCGTCGGCCTTTTCTTTTTTGGCGATCTCCATCTGTTTTTTCGCGATCAGGGGCCTGGCCATCGAGGTCCCCATCAGGTAGCGGCCCTCGTAGACCGCGTTGGCCTTCAGGCAGGGAAAGACGAAATCCCGGACGAATTCCTCCCGAACGTCCTCCACGTAGACCTTGCTGGCCCCCGTCTTTAAGGCCTTCTCCCGGATCGCTTTGAGATCCTCGTCCTGGCCAAGGTCTGCCACGAAGGCGATGACCTCACATGTGTAGGTCTCGATGAGCCACCGGAGGATGACGGAGGTATCCAGGCCCCCCGAATACGCCAAGATGATCTTCTTGATGGCATCCATCTTAAAATCCTTTTATCAGCCCTTCCGTGAAGGGATCAAGGCTCTATTTCCTCAACCCATCTTTCATCAGATCCTCGCCCTAACTCGGAAGCGAGGCCTTCACCTGCTCGAGCACCCGCCTGGCGCAGGCGATGACCTCCTCAGCCTTTTCCCTCGTATACACCAAATGGGGGATACCCCCCACAAATCCCCCCACCCCCCCTTTGGAAAAGGGGGGCAAGGAATGAGTTACCCCCCCTTTGGAAAAGGGGGGCAAGGGGGGATTTTGTTCCTGAATCATTGCAAAGGGGAGAAGGGGGTCGGCCGCCAGAAACTGTTGATGACCCGGGCGACCAGGGGCCCATCCTTCTCGGTCTCCCGCCTGGCCTGTTGCCACTCGGGGTCATCCATGAAGGCCTGCCAGACCTTCTCACGGTGGCCCATGTCGTTGAACTCGAGGATGTAGACGAGCTGGTTGCTGGTGCCCACGAGAGGTTCCCAGAACCCGACCAACTTGATGCCGTGCTTCTTCCAAAGGGGGATCGCATGGTTGACGAAGCGCGCCTTCAGCGCCTCCAGTTTGCCTGGAACCACCTCGTAGATCCGAAGTTCGTAGAGCATCGCGTCTCCTTCTGTCTAGGTGTTTCCCCCTAACAGCTTCACCAAAATGGCCTTCTGGACGTGGAGGCGGTTCTCGGCCTGATCGAAGACAACGGAGCGAGAACCATCCATGACCTCATCGGTGATCTCTTCTCCCCGGTGGACGGGGAGGCAGTGCATGACCAGGACGTCAGGCTTGGCCCGCTCAACCAACGACCGGTTCACCTGGAACCCTTGGAAATCCCGGAGCCGTCTCGTCCGCTCCTCCTCCTGCCCCATGCTGGTCCAGACGTCGGTGTAGAGGACATCGGCCCCTTCTGTCGTCTGGCGAGGATCGTAGACCACCTCGAGCCTGGCACCGCTCAGCCCCGCATACTCTTCAGCCCAGGCAAGGGCCTCCGCGTCAGGCTCGTAACCTTTCGGGCAGGCGGCGACGAAGTGCATCCCCATCAGTGCCGCCCCTTCCAGCCAGGAGTTGCAGACATTGTTCCCATCGCCGATGAAGGCTACCTTGAGTCCTTGGAGGCGCTCCCGCTTCTCCAGGATGGTGAAGAGATCCGAGAAGATCTGGCAGGGATGATGCCGGTCGGTCAGACCGTTGATGACGGGGATGCCCGCATACTGGGCGAGCCGCTCGACCATCTCGTGACGAAAGGTCCGGGCCACGATCCCCTCCACCCACCGCTCCAGATTCCTGGCCCCATCCTGGACCGTCTCCCGCTCACCCAACCGGATATCCGCCGGGGCCAGGTAGATGGCATGCCCTCCGAGCTGGGTCATCCCCGCCTCGAAGGTGACCCTCGTCCGTAAAGAGGGCTTCTCGAAGATCATGGCAAGGGTCTTCCCAAGAAGGAAGGTGTGGGAGAGCCCTTGCTTCTGCTTGGCCTTGAGCTCGGCGGCCAACGAAAAAATCCCCTCGATCTCCTCCGGGGAAAAATCCTTGGGGGAGAGGAGGTCACGCTTCATTTCGGCATCTCCTGAAAGACCTCATCCAACATGGTGATCGCCCGGTCCACATCGGCCTCAGTCACGATCAGAGGAGGCATGAAGCGGAGGGCCTTGTCGCTCACGGCGTTCAACAGGAGACCTTTCTCCAGACACCTCCGGACGAGAGCCTTGGCGTCAGCCTCTAACTCTGCGGCGACGAGGAGGCCTTTGCCCCTGATCTCCTTCACAAAGGGGTATCTCCCCTTGAGCTCCTCCAGCTTCGCCATGAGATACCCCCCCATCTTGACCGCCCGTTCGGGTAGGTTCTCCTCCAGGAGGGCCGAGAGGGCCGCGAAGGCCACGGCTGTCACAAACGGCGTCCCGCCAAAGGTGGAACCGTGACTTCCCGGGGTGAAATGCTCCGCCACCTCTTCCCTGGCCAGCATGGCCCCGATGGGGAGCCCACCCCCCAACCCCTTGGCCAGCGTCATGATGTCCGGGCTCGCCCCCCAGTGCTGATAGGCAAAGAGCTTCCCCGTCCGGCCCATCCCGGTCTGGATCTCGTCCAGGATGAAGAGGGCGCCCGCCTCGTCGCAGAGCCGCCGGATCCCTGGCAGGTAGTCGTCGCCCGGGACGTACACGCCTCCCTCTCCCTGGATCGGCTCCACCAGGATGGCCGCGGTATGCGCATCGACGGCCCGCTCCATGGCCCTCAAGTCATTGTAGGGCACGTACTTGAATCCGGGGATGAGGGGCTCGAACCCGTGTTGATACTTCTCCTGGCCCGTCGCCGCCAGGGAACCCAGGGTCCGGCCGTGGAAGGAATTGTAGGTCGTGATGATCTCATAGCGGTCGCTGGACCAACGCTCCTTGGCATATTTCCGGGCCAGCTTGATGGCCGCCTCATTGGCCTCGGCGCCGCTGTTGCAGAAGAAGGCCTTCTTGGCGAAGGAGCGCTGGCAGAGGAGCTTGGCCAAACGGATCTGGGGCTCGATGTGGTAGAGGTTGGAGATATGGATGAGCTTCTCGGCCTGCTCTTTGATGGCACCCACCACCTTGGGGTGGCAGTGGCCGAGGTTGTTCACGGCGATGCCGGCGACGAAGTCGAGGTACTCCTTCCCCTCCG
This sequence comes from Candidatus Methylomirabilota bacterium, assembly GCA_016199025.1. GTDB lineage: Bacteria > Methylomirabilota > Methylomirabilia > Methylomirabilales > JACQHM01 > JACQHM01. The sequence goes on from JACQHM010000252.1 coordinate 7,233, forward strand.
TATCCCAGACCCTGACCCCCTCCCCTTTCTCGATGACGACCGGGAACCTGGCGTATGTATTCATCAAATACCGTTGGGACTCCCTGATCAGTTCTTCCATCGAAGCCATCGTCATAAATCTGTCTCCTTTACGGAATGCTGACCTCTCACCACCTTTTCAGTCACCCCTATGGACTTCTCAATACCCCCTACCCGAATCTCGCCTGCGAGCAACGTTGGCAACAGCTCACCTTCTGCCTTGACGATCGATGGTCTTAGAGCCTATCCCAAAACTGTAGGGGAGCCGCTCTGCCGGCTCCCGAATCGGGCGGCCGCAGAGGGCCGCCCCTACACCCCATTCGAGTTTTGGGATAGGTTCTTAGCCGTCGTGAGGGCGGCTAGGGTCTGAACAGCGGTGACATTTCCCTGAACCCCGAGATTCCAGAGGAGTTCCAGGACCTCTCGGGGTGGGCATCCCAGCACCTCTGCCGCCTCGCGAAGGCTCACCTCGCCCCGGCGATACCGCTCGGCTAAATCCCGCTCCAGCGTATCCATGACGACCTTCATCGCTTTTACTGGACGATCTCGGTGCCGATCCCTTTCTCGGTGAAGATCTCTAACAAAAGGGCGTGGGGGATCGTCCCGTTGATGATGTGGGTCTTCCTCACCCCTCCGTTTAAGGCGGTGAGGCAGGCCTGGACCTTGGGGAGCATCCCTTCCGAGAGGGTCCCGTCCAGGACGAGCTGCTCGATCTGGGCCCGGCTTAATGTGGAAAGGAGCTTCCCATCCTCATCCAGGATGCCATCAGTGTCGGTCAGGAGGACCAGCTTTTCAGCGGAGAGGGACGCCGCCAGCTCCCCCGCCACGATGTCGGCGTTGATGTTGTAGGTCAGGCCGTCTTCACCGAAGCCGGTGGGGGCCACCACGGGGATGAAGCCATCCCGCTCCAAGGCCCTCAAGATCGCCGGGGCAATACTCATCACCTCTCCCACGAGACCCAGATCCACCTCCTCCCCGCCCTGAACCATCGAGGCCTTTTTGGCCCTGATGAGCCCCCCGTCTTTCCCAGAGAGGCCTACCGCCAGCCCTCCATGGTGGTTGATCAGGCTGACGATCTCCTGGTTGATCTCCCCGACGAGGACCTGCTCCACGATCCGCATCGTCTCTTCATCGGTCACCCGAAGTCCCTTCACGAACTTCGGCTCCAGGCCGGCCTGCTTCATGGCCCGGCCGATCTGAGGCCCCCCACCATGGACCAGGATCGGCCGCATCCCGACGTAGTGCATCAGGATCACGTCCAGGATGACCGACCGCTTCAACCCCTCTTCCACCATGGCCGCCCCGCCGTACTTGATGACCACGGCCTTGCCGAAGAAGGCCTTGATGTAGGGAAGGGCCTCGATGAGGACCGATGCCTTCTCGATGAGACGGTCCACGCTAGGCCTCTTTCCTCTCGAAGGGTTCGGCCCGGTTTAACTCGCGGAGGGCCTCCAACTCCTTCACCTTCTCTTGAAGCTCCAGGTTGGCCCGGACCAACTTCTTGTTCACCTTGGCCACCTCGTCCACCGAAGAGGCAAGCTTATCAAAGAGTTGGGCGTTGGCGAAGCCTAAAGCCACCAGACAGGAAAAGGTCGTGAGGAGGGTGAGGTCATACTCGTCGAACTTGTCCCCCGAGATCTTATTGTTGGCGTTCAAGACCCCGATGACCTTGCCGTTCACCTTCAGGGGAACAGAGAGCAGGGACCTCGTCGTGTATTGGGGGTGAAAGCTGGACTCCTTGAACCGGGTCTCGGTCGCGAAGTCCTCGATCAAGAGGGGCTCCCCCTCCTTCGCCACCCACCCGGCGATCCCGTCGCCTACCCGTATCATCGTACTCCGCTTCAGATCCTCGCTTAAGCCCATGGCGTAGGCGATCCTCAGGGTCTGGGTCCCTTCATCGAGAAGCATCAGGGAGACGATCTCCACCTCGAGGAGGAGGGCGATCAAGTCGATGACCTTCTGGAAAAGGAGGTTGCTGTCCCGGAGAAACAGGCCCAGGGTATCCCATCGGATCATGTTGGCCAGCTCTAAGGAGCCTGTCGTGAGGCGTTCGAGCTGGCGAAAGTGGCGGCGCTGCTCCTCATCCAGCCGGCTCCTCTCTATGGCTCTCTCCACCACCTGGCAGAACTCGTCCAGGTTGAGCGGTTTCTTCATGAACTCGAAGGCCCACTGCCTGAGGGAGGTAAGGGCTTCCCTGGAGCCAAGGTCCACCTTCCCGCTCACCATGATGACCTGCACCTCGGGCTTCAGCCTCTTGATCAACGGGAGGACATCGAGGCCATCCAGCCCCGGCATGACCACGTCCAGAACCACCACCCGGACAGGCTCCTCCTCCAGGAGCTTCAGGGCCGCCGCGCCACTCTCGGCCGTCAGGACCCGATAGCCTTCCTGGCTCAAGGCATCGCTGGCCAGGGTGAGGAAAAACCTTTCATCATCGACGACGAGCACGGTCTCCATGGTCATCCCATAAAGGCAAGCGTTCAGCAGGAAGCTTCCAACTGTCAGGAATAAAACGTAACGGGTAGGAGGCAGGACGATTCACATTTTACACTTTACGTTTTACGCTACAGGATGTAACGGCTGAGGTCCTGGTTCCTGACAATCTCGGAGAGCCTCTCCCTGACATAGTCAGCCGTGATCTTCACATGGACCCCTTCCATGTGTGGGGCCTCGAAGGAGACCTCGTCCAGGACCCTTTCCATGATGGTGTAGAGCCGCCTGGCCCCAATGTTCTCGGTGGCTTCATTCACCGCCGTCGCGATGGTGGCAATCTCCTCGACGGCATCGGGGGTGAACTCCACCTTCACCCCCTCCGTCGCCAGGAGGGCGACGTATTGCTTGGTCAGGGCGTTCTCGGGCTCGGTCAGGATCCGGACAAAGTCCTCCTTGCTGAGGGGCTTCAGCTCCACCCGTAAGGGGAACCGCCCCTGCATCTCGGGGATCAGGTCGGAGGGCTTTGCCACGTGGAAGGCGCCGGCGGCGATGAAGAGGATGTGGTCAGTCCGGACCAGCCCGTACTTGGTGTTGACGGTGCAACCCTCGACGATGGGCAGGAGGTCCCGCTGGACCCCCTCCCGGGAGACATCAGGGCCGTGGGCCGCCTCCCTCCCCGCGATCTTGTCAATCTCGTCAATAAAGATGATCCCCAGATTCTCCGCCCGCCGGACGGCCTCGGAGGCCACCTCATCCATGTCGATGAGCTTTTGGGCTTCCTCCTGGGCGAGGATCTTCAGGGCTTCCTTGACCTTGACCTTCCGCCGCTTCGTCCGTTGGGGGAGGAGGTTCCCCAGCATCTCC
>JACQHM010000253.1 GCA_016199025.1 Candidatus Methylomirabilota bacterium
GGCGGGAGCCGGCCGATCCGGGCGGCCAGGACCGCCTGGACCGTGGCCGGCATTCGGATCTCGGATAGGTTCATCGTAGGGGCGGGTCTCAGACCCGCCCCTCCATTCGGATCGCGCACCAACACGCCCTGCTCCACCAGGGTCCAGACGCTCTCCTCCAGGAAGAAGGGGTTCCCCTCGGTCTGCTCGATCAAGAGCTGCTTGAGGGCCTGTAGGGGCGCAGCATGCTGCGCCCCTCCCTTGCCCCCCAGGAGGGCTTCGAGGAGTTCCTCGGCACGCTCAGGGGGCAGCGGATCAAGTCGGAGCTGGGTAGCGTAGGTCTTATTTCCCCAGCCGTGCTGGTACTCGGGGCGGAAGCTGACGAGGAGGAGGATCCGGTGGGTGGGGAGGCTCTCGATCAGGCTGTCAAGAAAGACCTGGGTCTCTGTGTCGCTCCAGTGGAGATCCTCAAAGACCAACAACACAGGCTGGACCTGGCTCTCCCGGAGCAGCAGGCGCTTGACCGCGTCCAGGGTCCGCTGGCGGCGTTGGAGGGGATCGAGGGCCTGCCACTCAGGGTCCTCGACCGGCACCTCCAGGAGCGCGAGGAGGGCCGGCAGGGTAGGCCGGAGGGCCTCATCCAGCGTCAGGAGCTTGCCGGTGACCTTCTCGTGCATCTTCCGCGGCTCATCGTGGTCTTCAATCTGGAAGTAGGCCTTGAGGAGATCAATGACGGGCAGGTAGGCCGTTGTCTTCCCGTAGGAGACTGCCGTGCTTTCGAGGACCAGCCATCCGTGGGACCGAGGCGAACGGGTGAACTCGTAGCCTAACCGGGACTTGCCCACGCCAGGCTCCCCCACGATCCCCACCACCTGCCCTCGGCCCCCTTCAGCCTGGGCCCGGAGGTCTTCAAGGGCGGCCAGCTCCCGCTCCCGCCCCACGAAGCGGCTCTGGACCCACCTCTCAAGCCTCGCCAGCGGGAACCGCCTCGGGCCCAGCCCCGTGACGGTATACGCGATGATGCGGCCCGGCGTCTCTCCCCCCAGGGGCACCTCACGTGCCTCGAGCTCGAACCAGCCTTCCACCAGCCGCCCCACATCGGGCGACACCACAATTTCCCCCGGTGCGGCCTGCCCTAACAGCCGCACTGGCAGCGCGAGCGTGTCCCCCACCGCCAGGACATGCTCCGTCGGGGCGCCGGCCTGACTCTCCACCAGCAGCGCACCCACATGGGCCGCCAGCCGCACCTCAGGGCAGGGCTGCCCCTCTTCAGAGCGCCTGGCCTCCGTGATCAGATGCCGGATCACCAGCGCCGCCTGCACGGCCCGCTGCGGGAGCTGCTCCAGCGTCCGGGGAATGCCAAAGATGATGGCGAGCAGCGACGGGGAGCGCTGCAGAAGGATGCCGCCAAACCCCTGCACCTTCTCCACCAGGGTCTCCTCCCATCGGGCGGCCATCGTCCAGGGTTCATACCGTGGGGCCTCAAGCTCCGTGGCCGGCGGAAAGGTCAACTCGATGGCCAGCACCGCCACCGGCTTCTGCTCCCAGCCAAGGGTTGGCGCCGGGGGCTCGACGCGAGGGGATCGGCCCGGAACCGCCTCTCCTGCACATGCCCGCGGAGCTCTGCCGACGTGGCCGCGATGAGCTTGACATCCACAGGGCGATCCGCCACCGCTCCCAGGTGCCGCACGACCTTCTCCTCAATGGCTCTCAGGAGTTTACTTTGGAGTGCCAAGGGGAGCGCCTCGATCTCGTCCAGGAACAGCGTACCCCCTGACGCGGCCTCAAAGAGGCCAGGCTTGGCCTGTTTGGCATCGGTGAAGGCCCCGGCCTCGAAGCCAAACAATTCCGCCTCCAGCAGCGTTTCGGGGATGGCGGCACAGTTGACCGTGATAAACGGGCTGTGGGCCCGGGGGCCACTGTCATGGATGATCCTTGCCACGAGCCCCTTCCCTGTGCCTGTTTCCCCGTGGAGCAAGACCGTGGGGACATACGGATTCCCGACTGTGTCGAAGGAGGCTAAGTAGCGGATCTTGGCACGCAAGGTGCAAATAGCGGGGGAATTCCCGATGAGACGATCCGTAGGATGGTCAGGTGACGACGGGCTTGGGCGGGGCATGGTACCCTCCGTTTCCGATCCTGGAAGGCTGAGCCAGGAGCGCCACTTATGGCCACAGGGGCCAACTATGGTGGCACCATTATAGGGGTCTCCTCGCTGAGATGCAAATGGAATCCCTCGTTAGGACAGGGGGTTAGAGGAATCGTGAGGGTTGGCATTTCTTTTGCTGGCGAAATGTTGGGAGGCATTCGTTGCTGACATCTCCCTCACGAATCGGAAGGAGGATAGCCATGACTCGATACGCGAAACTCGTTCTGGTTGGTCTCGCCGTACTCCTCTCCCTCGATGGAAGGGCTGCGAGGTCCGAAGAGGTCCGGGAAGCCATCGAATCCGGCAACCGCGCCTTCATCGTGGCTTTTCTTCGAGGAGATGCTCAAGCCGTGGCCGATTTGTACACGGAGGACGCAAAGGTTATCGCCCCGGGCAGCGAGGTGGCCAGCGGCCGTTCCGCGATTGCCGCCTTCTGGCGGACAGTCATGGGCACCGGGGTCAAGGACCTCACCCTCGACACGGCCGAGGCGGAGCGGTGCTTCGTCGAGCTGGGGACGGGGCGCCTGACGATGGACATGGTCCTCTCCGGGCCCCACGGGAGCGCCGAGCCCGAGCTGCGGATCCCCGACCACACGCGGTCGATTGAGCCCGACGACCTCCTCCTCTACTCCTTCGAGATCGCCGGCCCGGGCGGCCACTGGGTCGAGTTCTCGCGGGCGAGCTGAGCGAGGAGACGAAGCGGATGCTCGGGGCCTACCAGGGCTACTTCGAGGCCTGCAAGGAGACGATGCGCGCCGGGGCGACGGCACACGAGGTGCACCGGCGGTATCGACGCCCTTCGCCGCGCTTGGGTACGCCCTTGGGCACGTCACGGGCCACTCGATCGGGATGACGATGATCGAGCTGCCCCGGATCGGCGAGGGCTCCGACGTCGTCCTCGAGGAGAACATGGTCTTCTCGATGCACCCGCACGTGATCTCGGCCGACGAGTGCTCGTGCCTCTACATGCAGGACACGTGGCTCGTCACCCACGAGGGTGGTGAGCCACTCTCGAAGATCCCGATGCGGATCTTCGACGGCTCCGAGTCGCGGTCGTGAAGCTCGTCGACGGCTACAATCGCCTCGACGACATCCGGGTGCTCTTCCGCTCGCTCGGCTTCCGCAGGCGCCCCGACGCCTGACCCCGATTCGCCTGCCGGATGCCAAGGGCTACCGGAGGATTTGAAGTGGCGGATCAGTTGGCATATCATCAAGGCGGAATCGATTCCGGTCGGCGATGTGCTCGGCCACATCGTGGGTGCGGGGGAGTTTGGGGGCCTGGCGTTCTTCGAGAACGGAGAGGTCGCGACCGTCTCGGCCAAGTACACGGTTGATTACACCAACGGGACCGGCCCGCATTAGGTGTATATGCTGTACACTTTTGAAGACGGGTCCACCTTCGTGATCAAGGTGCAAGGCACCACAACGGCCGACCCAGGCGGGAAGGTCTCCTGGTTTAAAGGCACGTTTTCCTTTATCCAGGGGAGCGGCCGGTTTGCCGGGATCCAGGGGAGCGGGTCCTACACCGGTAAGCGCCTCGCCCCTTTGGCTGCCGGCGCTGAAGCGTACAACGATTTCACCGCGACCTATACCGTGTCCTCCCGATGATCCTCATCCGACCGAGGCAAATCTTTTCTCTCAAGGTGTTCATCCTTACAGGGTGGACGCCTTTCCTTTTAAGCGTGAGGATTGCGAAGGCGTGGATGCCGTGATACGCTTACCCTGAACAATCTACAAGGACAGGGTATCCACGCTGCGTGTTGATGAGCGAAGGTAAAAGGAGCCTGCCTGAGATGATCCTGCCTACCTTGACTCGTTACTTTCAGGAGTACAAAATCTCCGCCTTGGATCTTGAGCGGGATGCGGATCTCATCATCAGCACCGAATTTGACCGGTATGTCCTTGAGCATCCGGAGTTCGCTAAGCAGATCCCGGATAATGCCCTCGTCGTCATCCTCCCCCAGGATAATCCTGACCTGTGCGAGGAGAATCGGAAGATGGCCTTGGCTAAGCGGGAACTGGGCCAGCCGCTGGTCTATGTTTACGTCGAAAAGGTAGCGCCTCAGATGTCCCGGCTCATCAACCCCCGCCTGGAGTTGCTCCCTTCCACCCTCGGCTAGATCCTTCCTGGCCCGCTTAGCGAAGGGACGGCCTTCACGGCTGGGCGGTTCGGAGTTCTCGAAGCCGGTACATGAGATCGGCCAGATCTGAGGCCGTAGAGAGAGGCCTTCCGGAGGTTCCCCGAAGTGTTCCCAGACGATCTACCACTTTCTGGAGGATGAAGCGGGCAGGCTCCCAGGCGACCTCCAGGGGGAAGAGAGGATCAAGGGTCGTCGCTTCCTCCCAGCGTTCCACAGAAGCGATCCGGGGATCGATCCCCTTGGCCCGCTCAAAGCCGTTCTGTTCCACGTCCTGGTTAAAGCCACTGCTCCAGAAGTAATCCAGGAGGGCCGCGACTTGCTCAGCCATAGGGGGGCGTTCTAGGTCCTCAGGGCGACCTCGGAGACAGGCACGACAGTTGGAAGAGAACTCGGGCGCGACCTGGACATTCATGAGGTTCGGGAGGAACAGCTCGTCTCTTGGCGAGGTGAGGGGAGCTTTTCGATAATACACCCGCATCTCCTCGACCGCCCCCTGGGCAAGGAGGAAGAGGTAGACGATATACGGAAAGGCCAACCGGCGCGGCTCGTATCGCTTTTGTTCGCTGACGGCGTCCCAGAGGAGCCGTTTCACCTGAGGGGGTTGTTCGAGGACCAGGATCACCAATCCGCGGTTCCGCGTGACAAAGCGGGTCCCCGACGGGAGGAAAAGGGTCTCATCTCGTCCGGAGCCCGGTGATGAGGCAACCTCCCGGAGCAGTTCCGACAGCGAGACGCTCCGTTCCACCCGTGGGGGTCCCTCCGCCGTCCGGCGGTAGAGGCTTACCCCCTCGCCTTCGATCTGGATGAACTCCTCGGCCATGAGACAATTTACCGTTGTCCTGACGGCCTGCCGCGTTCCTCGTAGAGCTGGAGCAGCTCCTGGTAGGTCTTCTGCGGGTTGATAGCCATGGCCTTTTTCAGGGTCTCGATGGCCAGATCGTAGTTCTTCTTCCGGTAGTAGAGGTTGGCCAGGAGGGCCAGCTCCCGATCGTCGTCAGGGGCCAGCTTGACCAGGCGCTTCTGGAGTTCGATGGCCTCGTCCAGGTTGGCCCCTTCAGGGGGGGGCTCGGAGCCGACAAAAGTGATCTTGCCCTCGTACCGTTGGGGCTTCAGGGTCTCCAGCTTTTCGAGGAGGGCCTTCGCCTCCTGGAACCGCCCCATGTTCCGGTACACGATGACCGAGTTGTAGTACGCCTCGTAGAAGTCCGGCTTGATCTCGATGGCCTTCTCGTACCTGGCCAGGGCGTCAGTGTGACGCCCCATGTTCGCCTCGAGGTTCCCCCAGTTAAAGAGGGTGATGAAATCCTTGGGATCCCGGCGGCGGGCCTCCTCGAAGTACGGGATGGCCTCCTGGTCCTTTCCACCTATCACATACGCCATCGCCAAGGTGGCGTGGATCCCCGGCCCCGAGGGGTTCAGCTCCAGGGCTTTTAGCAGGACGGGGATCGCCTCCCGAGGCAATCCTTTTCCAAGATAGAGGCTGCCGAGGTTCACGTAGGCGAGGTAGGAGCCAGGGGAAAGCTCGATGGCCTTCTGGAAGGCCCTCATGGCCTCTTCATCCCGCCTCTTCTGCTGGTAGGCCAGCCCCAGGTTGTTGTACAACATCCCCTGGTCAGGCCTCTGCTTGATCGCTTCCTCTAAGGAAGCGATGGCCTCGTCATAGCGTTCCTCTTGAAGGTAGAGGGCGGAGAGGTTATAGCGGGCCACCGTGTCCTTGGGGTCCAGGTCGGCTGCCCTCCGGTAGGCCTCGATGGCCTGTTCCACCTTCTCCTGATCGGCATACAGGAGCCCCAGCTCGCCGTAGTACGAGGCCTCGTTGGGGCTGAGTTCAACGGCCTTCAGGAAGTGGCGGATGGCCTCGTCCTTCAACCCTTTCCCGGCGTAGGCCTTTCCCAGGATCACATAGGTGAAGGGGGAACGGGGACTCCAGGTCTTGACCTCTTCAAGCAGGGCGATGGCCTTGTCATACTGCCCCTGTTGGACGTAGATGATCGAAAGGTTCTGGGCCGCCGGCTCAAAGCTGGGATAGAGTTCTAAGGCCCGCTCGTAGGCCTGTCGGGCCTTGTCCAGCTCCCCGGCCTGTTGAAAGAGGACCCCCCGGTTGTACTGTTCGACGGCCTCGGGGTATCGGGTTTTTGAGAGGTCGCCTCCCCCCTCTCTCTCTTGTCCCCGCTCGCCGGGGACCGCCGCAGACCCCGCCGTTCCTCCCAAGAGGAGGATGGTCAGCACCAAGGCTCCGAAGGCTTTCTTCAATGATCGTTCTCCTCTTCGCATCATAGCCCTCACCTCCTTACAGGGGCATTATACGGGTTCTCGTGGCAGGGTCAAGTCGTCCACCACCCCGGGCCTAATCCAACCGTTTCCGAAAGCGCATGGCGCTGATCCCCAAGATCGCGATGCCGAACAGACCGAGGGCGGTGACCTGGGGCCACAGGACGCTTAGCCCTGTTCCCTTCAGAAAGATCCCCCGGACGATCTCGACGAAATACCTGAGGGGGTTCAGGTACGTCAGGTATTGAATGATGATCGGCATATTGTTGATAGGAAACGCAAAGCCGGACAGCATGATGGCGGGCATGGTAAAGAAAAAGGAGGACATCATAGCCTGCTGCTGGGTCTCCGCGATGGTGGAGATGAAGAGACCCACACCAAGGGTTGTCATCAGGAACAGGGCAGAACTGGCAAGAAGCATCAGGAAGTTTCCCCTGAAAGGGACCCGGAAGAGGAGGAGGGCGATCACCGTCACCAGGACCATCTGCACCAGGCCGACCACCGCGAAAGGAAGCGTCTTGCCCAGGATCAATTCGACCGGCTTGATCGGCGAGACCATCAACTGCTCCAAGGTCCCGATCTCCTTTTCACGGACGATGGCCATAGCCGTGAGCAGTTGGGTAACCAGGGCCAGGATCTGGACGAGGATCGCCGGCACAAAATAGTTTCGACTGAGGAGATTGGCATTGAACCAGACGCGGGTTTGGGCCGTAAGAGTGGGTAGGCGGCGGTTGGCGGGTTTCCCTCTTTCGGCTGTTCCAGCCACCATCCTGGTCCTCTCCTGTTGGCCGCGAATGGTGTTGGAAGAGCGGCCCACGATCTGGACCATGTAGTTGGAGACGATGGATGCGGTGTTGGAATCGGTCCCGTCAAGCAGGATCTGGATGGGCGCCGTTTCCCCGCGCCGGATGTCGCGGGCAAAGCCGGGAAGGACCCGCACGACGGCGTGGACCACCCCTCGATCCAGGAGGTCCCGGACCTCCTCCTCCCGGGCGGGTGTCTCGGTCACACGAAAGCGGCCTGATCCTGAAAAGTGAGCCAGCAGTTCGCGGCTCTCTGACGTGTGGTCCAGATCCATCCACGCGATCCGGATGTGCTCCACATCCAGGTTGACCGCATACCCGAAGACGATGAGCTGGAGGAGGGGAGGCAGGAAGAGGATGAGCCGCGACCGCGGGTCCCGTAAGGTCTGGTAATACTCCTTCCTGATGATCTCGCGAATCCGTTTCCCCACCGCCTCACGCCACCTTCCGCTTGAACGTCCGCATCATCAGGAAAAGGATAAGCCCGCTATAGAGGATCAGCATCCCCCCCTCGAGCCAGAGCACCTCCACGCCGACCCCCTTCAGGAAGATCCCCTTGAGCATGGTGACAAAGTAACGGGTCGGGATCAGATACGTGATCACCTGAATGACTTTTGGCATGTTTCCGATGGCATAGATAAAACCTGAGAGGAGAAAGGCGGGCAGAAAGGAGGTCAGCATCCCCAGTTGGTAGGCGAGGCGTTGGGATCGGGCGAGGGAAGAGAGGAAGAGGCCCCAGCTTAAGGCCCCGAACAGGAACACGCAGGCGGTCGCGAGTAACAAGAGGGTGTTTCCCCGGAGGGGAACCCCGAAGATCAGGGTGCCGACCATCACCGCGATCAGCATGTCCAGGAGGCCGATACAGAAGTAAGGGATCATCTTCCCGAGGATGAACTCTGCCGGCCGTAAGGGTGTGGACAACAACTGCTCCATCGTCCCCATCTCCCACTCCCTGGCGATGGTCAGCGAGGTCAGGAGCGAGGCGATGACCATCATGACCACGGCGATCAAGCCGGGGACGATAAAATTGCGGGACTTCAGATCAGTGTTGTACCAGACCCTGACACGGGCTTCCACAGGTGGGGTCAAGAGACCTTGCCCCTTCCGGTTGAGGGCCTTAGCCTGGATCTCCTGAGAGGAGGTCTGGATGAGGGCGTTCACGTAGCCCAGGGCGATGGATGCGGTGTTGGAATCGCTCCCATCCAGGAGCAGTTGGACCTCGGCCTCTTCCCCTGAGAGGAGTCTCTTCGAATAGTCCCGAGGGATCACGACGCCTAACAGGCATTGGCCTCGGTCGATGGCCTCTTCGATCGTCTGATACTTATCGGCAAAGGCAATGACACGGAAGTACCGCGAACCGGCAAATCTCTGGATCAATTCGCGGCTTTCGGGGCTCCTGGCGGCGTCGTAGATGATGGTAGGGACCCGGTCCACGTCCAGGGCCAGGGCGTAGCCGAACAGGAGGAGCATGACCAAGGGAAGGGCCAGGGCCATGATCAGGCTCCGGAGATCGCGGAGGATATGCAGGAACTCTTTCCGGGTGATGGCCCATGTTCGGCTGAAGTTCATGGTGACTTCCGATCCTCCTCTTCGATCATGGCCACAAAAACATCTTCCATCATGGCCGGGATGACCTCGAGCCGCCGGATCTCCACACCCCGCCGTCCGAGGGCTTGTCGGATACGTGGGATTGCAGCCTCGGCGTTTCGAACCCTCACGTGGAGTCCACCGCCAAAGACCGCGACATCCAGGATCCCTTCCTGTCCCTTCAGGGCTTTCAGGCTTTCTACGGGATCGGATGAGTCGAGGTGGAGCAGGGTCTGCCGCCGGAGCTGTTCCTTCAGCACTCCCGGTGGGCCCAGGGCGATGATCTTCCCCCGGTACATCAGGGCCAGACGATGGCAGTACTCGGCTTCGTCCATGTAGTGGGTCGTGACATAGACGGTCGTCCCCGCGTCTGACAGTTGGTAAATCAAGTCCCAGAAGCCTCGTCGCGCGATGGGATCCACCCCGGAGGTCGGCTCGTCGAGAAAAAGGATGGGGGGTTGATGCAGGATGGCGCAGCCCAAGGCCAGCCGCTGTTTCCAACCTCCTGCTAGAAGGCGGGTCAGCGTGGTCCGCTTTTCCTCCAACCCGGCCATCTTCAGAACGTATTCCTTCCGTTCTTTGCGGAGATGGTCCGGGACGCCGTAGATCCCGGCGAAGAATTCGATGTTCTCCTCCACCTTCAGGTCGTCGTAGAGGGAGAATCGTTGAGACATATAGCCGATCTGCTGTTTGATCTGCTCTGCCTGGCGGGAGACGTCGAAGCCTCCAACTGAGGCCCTTCCCCCCGATGGGCGGAGGAGGCCGCACAGGATCCGGATCGTGGTAGATTTTCCCGCCCCGTTCGGGCCCAGGAACCCGAAGATCTCTCCCGCGGGGACGTTGAAGGAGATACGGTCAACGGCGACAAAGTCCCCAAACCGTTTGACCAGGTCTTCCGCCTCGACCGCCCAGGAGTGGGTGAGGTCTTCCGCCATCGTCATCCCCCCGCCTTCCGGATCAGGGCGATGAAGATGTCTTCCAGGGACGGGACGATCTCCCTGAAGTGGACAGGCCCAAGCCCTCTGTCATCTAAACGTTGGGTGAGGGTCAGGACCGATGTGCGGGACGGATCAAGGAACAGGTGAAGGGTTGACCCACAAGGCTCGACGCTGACCACCCCTTCACACCCTTGGAGAAAGTCCCGAACGCGGCCTCGGTCAGCACCCTCGACCTCGTAGCAGGGCTCCTCCACCTGCTTTTTAAGCAGGTCGGGAGAATCGCAGCGGATCAGGCGCCCTTTGTGCATCAGTCCCACCCGGTTGCACCGCTCCGCCTCATCCAGGTAGGCGGTGGTCACGAAGATCGTGACCCCCTCCTGGACCAGCTCGTAGAGGATGGCCCAGAAGTCGCGCCGGGACACCGGGTCCACCCCGTTGGTCGGTTCGTCCAGGAAGAGGATCATGGGGTGGTGGAGCAGGGTGCACATAAGCGCCAGTTTCTGTTTCATGCCGCCCGAGAGCTTGCCCGCCGGGCGCTTCAAGAAGGGTTCCATCCGGGTCATCTTGAGGAGGCGCGCCGTCAGCTCGTCGCGCTTCACACCGCTTAAGCCGAAAAGATCGGCGTAGAACCGCATGTTCTCTTGAACGGTGAGGTCATCGTAGAGCCCGAAGCGTTGAGCCATGTAGCCGATACGATCCTTGACGGCATCGGCCGCGCGGGCCACGTCGTGACCGGCGACCCAGGCCTCTCCTTCCGTCGGGTCCAGGAGCCCGCACAAGAGTCGGAGCGTGGTCGTCTTCCCGGCGCCGTCGGGGCCGACGAGCCCAAAGATCTCACCCCGGGCCACTTCGAGGTTCAGCCGGTCAACGGCCACAAGCTCTCCGAACCGGCGGGTTAGATCATGCGTGCGAATGATCAGGGAATCCTGGGAATCCTTAACAGCCATCTTTTATGGAGTCGTATCGAGGAGGATCTCGGCGTCGGCCGGCATATTCGATTTCAACTCGTGCCCGGGGTTCGGAAGGTCGATTTTGATCCGATAGACGAGCTTCACCCGCTCCTCCTTCGTTTGAATCTGTTTCGGCGTGAACTCGGCATCCGAGGCGATGAATGAGACCCGTCCCCAATAGATCTTTCCCGGGAAGGAATCCGTCGTGACCTTGACCTTGGCCCCCAGCTTGACGCGGCCCAGGTCTCGTTCGTTGAGATAGCCCCGGAGCCAGGGGTGGTCGAGATCGCCGATGGTGGCGACCGTAGTACCCGCGGCAAGGACCTCGCCCGTCTCTGCCGCCTTGACCAGGACAACGCCATCAATGGGGGAGACTGCGACCGTGTCGCGGAGTTCTGAGTCGGTGACGGCCAGCTCGGCCTCCGCCTGCTTGATCTCTGCCCGGCGTGTCGCCAGTTCCTGTTCTTTCTTCCGGAGTTCCAGCCTTGTGGCCTCCGCCAATCTCAAGGCCGCTTTCGCCCGGCCGACTTGAGCCCTGGCCGCTTCGATGGTCTCCTGCCGCGGTCCTTCAAGCACCAGAGCCAGCCGCTCCTCGGCCTGTTTCAGCAAGGCCGCCGCGCTTTCGTAGCGGGTCTTGGCCTCGTCTCGCGCCGAAGCCGAGATCGCCCTGGTCTCGAAGAGCTCCTGAAAACGGGTCCAGTCGTTCCTGGCCCGGTCGGCCTCGGCCCTCGCCTGTTCGACTGCGGCCCTGGCTTCCTGGATCTCCTGGGTCCGGGACCCGGCCAAGAGTTCCTTTAAGTATGCCTCCGCCTGGTTCAGCTCAGCCTGACGCTGCTGGATCTGGCCTGCGACGGTTTCCCGCTGGTGTTCGATGTCGGTCTGGAGTTGAGCCAGTCGGGACCGGGCCGAAGCGATTGCCGCCAGGGCACGATCTCGCTCGCGAAGGAGCCGGTCCTGGTCAAGGCGGGCCACCACCATCCCCTTTTTGACAGGATCCCCTTCCTCGACGTTCAGCTCCACCAGTTGCCCTGACGTTTTAAAGGCGATGTTGACCTCGGTCAGCTCGATATTCCCCGAAAGGAGGATGGTGTAATGGCTGCTTTGCTTCAGCCCTTTGACCACCCACAGGCCGCCGATCGCCAGAAGACCGACGAGTCCACCGATGACGGCAAGCTTCTTCTTCACGGGTTCCCTACAGACAGCTTCCCACCCTGGCCCTCTCCTCTAAGTACAGCTCCATGTGATAAAGTACCCATTTTATCCTGTAGGAACGGCTTCCAGCCGCGACGAGGTCGCGCCAAGATGGCGCTCCTACTGGATACATTTTTATGTGGAGCTGCACTAAGGAGGAGGGAGAACCTGCCCTCGCCCGGCAAGGGAGAGGGGAGGGGTGAGGGTTTTGAAATGCACTCTAGGTATTTCTGCCGTGTCGTGATCATCCGGGCCGATCCTGTGGGCGGGCACCGGCGTACGTTCGATACGTGTGAAGGCCCCACGCCCCGAGGCCGAAGAGGAGGGTGAGGCTGTCTGCCGGTTTCCATCCCTTTACAGGTTCTGGTTCTACCTTATCATAGGTCCAAGAGAAGTGTCTATTGTGCCCTATCCACGCCAGACCTTCCCAAAGGTAAGGCTTCAGTCATCTCCCCCACCCTCCCCCTTGATGGGCTTATCTTTACCCACATCTTTTAAATTGGGGGAGTTGGAGGTATCCTTGTAGCGCACACGGAGCAGGTAA
>JACQHM010000245.1 GCA_016199025.1 Candidatus Methylomirabilota bacterium
CCCCTCGCGTCAGATTCAGAAGCTCCTCTATCCGCTCGGCTGGTGTGGCCATAGTCACTATCACCTCCGTCATTGGTCTGGCAAGACTATAACGCCTTCCGGGATGATGCGTCAAGAGAGATGCAGTCAGTGATGAAGCGAATGTCATCCAATAGCATCTTATTGATCCTGTTTGGCTTTGCTCTGGTGCTCCAGGCCGGCCAGCTCCAGGCTCAGGAGCCGACGATCACCTATATCTACGATGACCTGGGGCGGCTGCTCCGGGTCATCAATGAACACAACGAGTGTGCGACGTACGCATATGATGCGGTCGGGAACATTCTTTCGATTACGCGGAGTACAAACTGCCTTGAAGCTCCCACCATCGAGAGTATAGTTCCGGATAGTGCCCAGGCCGGTGACACGGTGTGCATCATTATCACGGGGACCAACTTCCTCGGGGCGACGGTGACAACCGACAATCCTGAGATCCAGATGAGCCAGGTGCGGGTCTCGGAGACGAGGATCGATCTATGCCTGGCCATTTCGTTCCTGTCCCCCATTGGGCCAACCAGGCTCATTGTCACCACGCCAGGAGGCGTCGCCGAGGGCATCTTTACGATTGGTGCCGCCAACCCGACGATCACCGGTATTGATCCTCCTTCAGGCCCACCGACACGCCTGGTCACCATCTCCGGGACAGCCTTTAGCCCGACCCCCTCGGCGAACATCGTGAACTTTAACGGTGCGACTGCCACGGTCTTTAGTTCCACAGTATTTAGCATCACGGCTGCCGTGCCGTCAGATGTGACTCCTGGACCCGTGATGGTGACCGTAACTGTGGACGGGCGAGTGTCCAACGCCTTTCCGTTCACCGTGACCACCCCGACGGGGCCGCCTCCGGTCATTACGTCGGTCACGCCGAATCAAGGGTCCGTCGAGGGCGGCACGAGTGTCCTCATCAGCGGCAGTGGCTTTACAGCCACCACCAGCGTCTTTCTCGACAGTAAAGCGGCTACCGTGTCCTTCATTGACGCCACCGCGATCCGGATCATCACCCCTGCTGGGACGGAGGGGCCGGCCGATGTCCTGGTGAGCAATGCAAATGGCAGTGCGCTGCTGCTGAATGGCTTCACGTACATAGCCGGCCCGGTGTTACAGGTCGTTGCCGTGAATCCAACCCTTGGCCTTTCCGACATCCCGACCAATGTCCCGGTTGGGGTCCTGTTCTCGAGTCCCATCAACCCGACCACGGTAGGCACATCCTCATTCTCCCTAACCCCCTGTGGCACCTCAACGCAGATTTCTGGAAGTTTTACCTTCGATTTCGGTGATACCGCGGCCATCTTTCGGCCATCGGGCAATCTAGCACCCAACACCTGCTTCACCCTCTCCCTTACCCAAGGGATTCAAAGCGCCCTGGGACTTCCTCTGGATACACCCCTGAGTGGCTCCTTCACGACAGCGGGGTCGCCGGACACTATCTCCCCCAATGTGAACGTGAATCCCCCCAATGGCGCGACCGGTGTTCCGCGGAATACCTCCATCGTCTTTGCGTTCTCTGAGCCTATGAACCGCGTCACGGTCAATCCCTTGACCCTCCAAGTCTCCAATAACGGGCAGCCGGTGACAGGGAGCATCACCCTGGCCCAGGGGAACCGGGTCGTGACCTTCCGGCCGGCGACGCTCTTTCTGGCCAACTCAATTGTGGAGATTGTCCTCTCCGCCAAGGTATGGTCCGGGATCAGAACGGTAGTCTCATTGAGCCGTTTACGAGCGTCTTCACAACAGGGGAGGTGCCCCTTGGTCCCCTCTACCCAGGGCCGAAGTTTCCCGTGGGCGACAGCCCCCAGTCGGTGGCGGTGGCCGATGTGAACGCCGATGGTGCCCTCGACCTGGTCACGGCCAATGCCGACTCTGACGACGTGTCAGTCCTCCTCCATCGGTAGTCCCCCTGCCCTATTGAATCAGCAGGGCTTCAGTTCGTCTTCCTGGCCCTGACACGCCCCCAGCCCCCTCGACGGTGTCTTGTCCATCAACCTGCTCTCGACCTCTCCTCTCCCCTCTCTCTTTCAGGGCTATGCACTCCTCACAAAAGGGTCAGGATAGGGGGTGAGGTCCCCCCTCCTTTATCCTCCCCCACAAGGGGGGAGGAGATGGTGAATTGTGTGGGGCCTTTTTTGTTGAGCCTGCCCGCCAGACGTCCTAAGATTGGGGGAGGACAGGGTTATTCAGTTCTCGTGTTTGTGGAGCGATGATCCAGGGGGGCACGGTACGGCGAGAGGGCACGGCCGTTGAAAACTGGAGAGAGCGTTGCAAGGCAGACCTAGGAAAATCAATAGGTTACGGGTTCCTCTTGACATAAAACTCTGCAATAAACGGCCCCTTATCCAGCGGGCTGTTAAGGCTAAGTTGGCAAAAATTCAGAGGTTTCATGGTGTCGGAAAGGCCCATTTTTGCAAACTGACCAAATTTGCCAGAGTGGGAGTCAAGTACGGCGTGCCTTTAGCAAAAAGTCAAGCTGGCGGTAATCCCTTGATTTTACTGGGCAATGCTCTCTAACCCTTTGATAAATAAGGGGTTTATTCTGTGCAACGCTCTCAAACTGGATGGTCCTGCGGCTGATAAATTTGCCTTGACAAGCCATTGTCACCCATTGTATTCTATGTCATACACTAAGGCGTGGGGGTGAACCATGGCAACGGTGCAAAAGAGCCTACGGATTCCTGACGAAATCGCCAAAGCCATCGAAGAATCGGCCGAAGCCTCCGGCCGGGACTTCTCAGCCGTGGCCAACGAGCTGCTCGCGGAAGCAGTCAAGATGCGCCGGTGTCCTGGGATCCTCTTCGCCGACGGCCCCTCCGGCCGCAGGGCCCGCCTCGCCGGTACCGGCCTTGATGTCTGGGAGGTCATTGCCACCTATAAAAGCCTTGACTGCGATTTTGAGCGTCTCCGCCGTGCCTATCATTGGCTCTCCGAGTCTCAACTGCGGGCGGCCCTTGGCTACTACGCCGCCTATCCAGAAGAGATCGAACGGGAGATCACCCGGAACGAAGCTTGGACCAAGGAGCGGCTCGCCGAGCGGTATCCCTCCCTGGCGGCGGACCGGCCTTGAAATACTACCTGGACGAGGACCTCAGTCAGAAGGCCGCTGAGCTACTCCGCGCACGGGGCATCGATGCGATCAGCGCTCACGAGGTTGGTGCCGAAGGACTGTCGGATCCCGACCAGCTTGACCGGGCCGCCCATGAGGGGCGTTGCTTTGTGACCCGGAACCGTGACGATTTTATCCGTCTCACGGTCCAATTCTTCAGCGACCAACGCCCTCACCATGGAGTTCTCATCGTCCCCTACAGCCTGCCTGGCGATCGCTTCCCTTTGATCGCCGAAGCCCTGGCCGAGTATGCCACTCAGCATCCAAAAGGTCTGCCTTCCTACGCCGTCAATTTCCTCTGACTATGTCTCAAGCCTGGAGGCTGTGCACCATTGCTTGGATGGCCGTAATCGCCTTCGTCTTCTCGCCAAAGATGAAGGTTCATCTTTACTTCCTCGTGGAGGTGTGGTAACAAAGGGGTGACCATGAGACGGAGCCCGGTATTCATGCTGGTGACAAGGTTTGCCTTCGGCGGTGGGAGGCTGCTGGGATGACCCCGGAGCACCTTTCGACCCTCCTCTCCAGGGCCGGCCTAAAGGATCTGAAGAGGGCCGAGGCAAATCTGGAGCTTCTGGCCCAGAAAGGGCTCAGCCGGGAGGCCTTTGACGAGCTCCTCCCCCACCTCCTCGATGCCCTGCCCAATGCTCCTGACCCCGACATGGCCCTGAACAACCTGGAGCGGTACACCGAAGCCGTTGTTGATCGGGGTTTCTTCTATTCCCTCCTCGCCCGGCAGCGGAGGATCCTCGATGTGGCCCTCACCATCTTCGGCGGCTCTCAGTTCCTCTCCGACATCCTGGCCCGCTTCCCCCAGGACCTCTACTGGCTTTTGGAGCCGGGGGTCTTGAGAAAAGGGAGGTTGAAGGAGGAGCTCTCCGCGGACCTCTCGGCCATGATCGATCGCCGCGAGACCCTCCCTCGGAAGTTTGGTGCCCTTCGGCGGTTCAAGCTCCGGGAGATCCTCAGGATCGGCCTCCAGGACCTGGTCGGCAACCTGGATCTGGCCGGGGTGACGGTGGAGCTTTCGAACCTGGCCGAGGTCTGCCTGCAAAAGGTCTACGAGGTCTCCTCCCAGGAGCTAGAGAGGCATCATGGCATCCCTCGGTGTGAAGATGGCGGTGGGAAGGGGAAGACGTGTGGCTTCGCCGTCATCGGGATGGGGAAGCTGGGGGGGCAAGAGTTGAACTTCAGCTCGGACATCGATCTTTTGTTTGTGTATGAGGCTGAAGGGGAAACCACGGGGGTGAAAGGGCCTGGGGGGGGCGTCAGTGGGAGGGTCTCGAACCACCAGTTCTTCACCCGGCTGGCCGAGCTGCTGATTAAGGCTATCGGGGAGGTGACGGCAGAGGGTCACGTCTTTCGGGTGGATCTTCGCCTTCGTCCCCAGGGGACGATGGGGGAGCTGGTTTCCTCCTTACAGGGGTACGAGCGCTATTATGAATCATGGGGGAGGGCGTGGGAGCGCCTAGCCCTGATCAAGGCGCGGCCCGTGGCCGGCGATTCTCATGTGGGGCAGGCCTTCTTGGAGATGGTCGCCCCGTTCGTCTACCGGGACTCTTTGGACTTCACGGCCATCGATGAGATCACGGCGTTGAAGGAGAGGGTCAACCAGAGCATCGCGTCGGGTGGAAAGATGTACCGCCACGTGAAGCTCGGCTATGGGGGTATCCGGGAGATCGAGTTCGTCGTCCAGGCGTTCCAGCTCCTCTATGGCGGGCGAGACCTGTGGCTTAAGGAACCGAACACCTTCAAGGCCCTGCACCGCCTCCGGGAGCGACGACACTTGCATGACGATGACTACGCCACCCTGGTCAAGGCCTACACCTTTTTGAGGACGGTGGAACACCGCCTCCAGATCCTGCACCAACGGCAGACCCATACCTTGCCTGAGGGAAAAGAGGCCTTGACCTCTCTAGCCAGGCGGCTCGGCTACCGGGGTGAGGACCCGGCGGAGACGTTCCTTGAAGATTACCGGGCAAAGACGGGGGCCGTCCACAGGATGTACGAGCAGCTCCTCCAAAAACCTTCCGAAGGGAGAGGGGAGGGGGATGCACTCACCCTTTTCCTTGAGGCCGACCTGCCCTCAGAGCCCCTAAAGGCCTATCTCCGAGAGGTCGGGGTGGAGGATCCGGAACGAGCCTTTCGAACCCTCATGGCCATCCAGGAAGGGCCTTCCTTTGCCCACCACGCAGGGGAAAGCCGGAGGGCCTTTTCGCGGCTTGCCCCCAGGCTCCTCCAGGCCTTGAAGGAGGCCCCTGATCCCGATCTCGCCCTCATCCACATCGAGCGGTTCATCACGAATGTCGGGGTCCGTTCAGGGCTCCTCTCGTTTCTTGCCGAGAGTCCTGGGTTTCTCTCGCTCCTCATCCGCCTCTTTGGGTTAAGCGAGCCGCTCTCCGAGGTCCTGATCCTCCACCCCGATCTTCTCGACCTCCTTGTGGACCCCGAGGCCTTGAGGCGGTTGAAGGGGAAGGAGGAGGTGTTGGCGGAGCTCCGGGAAGCCGTCGGGAAGGCACCTGGGGCGAGTGGGAAGCTCGATGCCCTTCGACGGGTGAAGAAGGTGGAGGAGCTTCGCTTAGGCCTCCATGACCTCCTGGACGGCATGGAGCTTCCGATCCTTCATCGGGGCTTAACAGGGCTGGCCGAGGCCTGCCTCCAGGTGGCCTTGGAGATGGCCTCCAGGGAGCTGACCAAAAGCTTTGGACCGCCTCCCGGGGCCTTTGCCATGATCGGCGTGGGCAAATTGGGGGGTGGTGAAATGGGGTATGGCTCGGACTTAGACATCCTCTTCGTCTACAATGAGGCAGGGATCGCCTCGCCCAAGCTGAGCGCCAGGGAGTATTTCGCCAAGCTTTCCGATCGGGTGACAAAGATCCTCACGACCATGACGGCTGAGGGATCGTGTTACAAAGTCGATCCGCGGCTTCGACCGGGCGGGCAGAAGGGAGAGCTGGCCCAGCCGTTAACGGCTTACGAGGCCCATTTTGCCTCATCAGCCGAGGTTTGGGAACGACAGGCGTATCTGAAGGCCCGGCCTGTTGCCGGGGATGGGGCCTTGGGCAGGCGCTTCGTGGACCTGATCCACCCTTTCCTCTTTCGACAGGAGGAGCCGTTGGCGGCCAGGATCGTTGGGATGCGGAGGAGGATAGAGGAGGAACGGGTCGGAGGGAAAAAGGTCCACGTCAAGCTGGGGTCAGGCGGCTTGGTAGAGGTCGAGTTCGCCGTCCAATTCCTCCAGCTCAAATACGGACAGGGAAGGCCGGAGCTGTGGGAACCCAACACCCTTTCGGCCATCGAGAAGCTTGAGCGGGCCAACCTCTTCTCCAGGGAGGAGGCCAGGCGGCTTCAGGAGTCGTATCTCTTCCTGAGAAGGGTGGAGGAGCGGCTTCGGATCGCGGCCGGCCTGAACGTCAGCGCCCTCCCCGAATCGAGGGAGAAATTGCGAAAGCTGGCCAAGCGGCTGGGCTACCAGGGGTCTTTGGTCGAGGAACAGTTCTTAGCCGATTACGCCTTCCACGCCAAGGCGGTGCACGGGATCTACGAACGGTATTTGCTGTTACGACAACCTCCTCCGCCGCCCTCCCTTTTGAAACGGGAGGAGGGGTAAACTTTAGACAGGGGCCCGCCATTTGTTGTAAAATCCTGTTGACCCTGCCTCGGGAGGGCACTAGGGTGAAGACTCTGTGGGCCATCGGTTTCGTGACGCTCTTCTTCGCGTCTCTCGCAGGGGCGCAAGCCCAGGTGGTAGAGTCCGCATTGGTCGGGTTGTGGCAGGAGCTCGCCCAGGGTGCACCGCGTTTTTATTACCAGATTGACCCCGATGGGAAATGTGTGAGGTATGTCCGGACAGCGAGTGGTCTACAAAGTGAGGCGGGGAAGTTCGAGGCCGCGAAGAATCGCTGGACGATTTCGACCCCGAGCGGCGGAAGCGACGGCGGGACCTACACCGTTCGGGGTCCAAACCTCGTGGCGCTGACCGGGAAACGGGGCATCATCCTCTGGAAGCGTACAGGCATGGAGGCGCTCCAGGGACCGTCGCGCCCACAGCCGCGGCCGAGGGAGAATTGGCGGGAGGTCCCGGGGATCGTGAAGAGTGCCTCGGCCGAGCAGCTCGTGCTCGTCACGGACCGGGACATGTCCGTCTGGCTCCCGAAAGGCACGGAGATGACGTTCCTCGTTAACCGGGAGACGAAGATTCTTTCGGGCTCTCAGAGCGTTGCCGCGACGGTGATCCAGCCCGGCGACGCTGTGACCGTGAGGTACGAAGAGGAACGCAGCCAGAGGATCGCGAAGGTGGTCTGGTGGCGGTCCGCTGAAGGCCTGACGATGGTAAGGCAGTGGTGCCAAGCTTCGAGGCAGGGCGATCGCGTTGCACGGGAGAACCTCGAAAGGCGCTCCAAGGCGCGAGGCATGGCTCCGTGGTTCCCTGGTGGAAGGGAGATCCCGGTCTACTATAAGGAGGTCACGGTCTACGACATGATTGACATCTTCAATCCGGGCCAGGTCATCGTCTACTTGTACTTGGAGATAGATGTGCCGAACCCCGCAGGCTCGGAGCCCTTCAAGGTTCAGGTACCCCTGCGGCCCTTGACCAATGAAGAGATCCGGGCAGCCTCGTCGCCCGATGGCATGCTTTATATCGAGAAGCTTCCCCGTTATCGCAGCGATCCGGTGGTGGAGTGGGCGCGGCCGTTGACCGAGGGCGAACAGCGCACCTTCCTAGAGATGGACCAGTCAGCCCTCGCGATCTGTTATCCGCCCTACGTGGTCGTAGTCCCTGACCTGAAACAGCAAGCTGGAGAAACAAAGGAAACCCTTCGAGCTTCCCTGGAGCGCTTTTACGAGCAATCTCTCATCGGGCGGGTGCCCCGCTAGACACCCGTCTCCTGAGGGGAGAGGAAGGGAGGCTGGGCCTGATCAGCCCTTTTCCAGGGGCGCGGAGGTTGGAGAAAACTGGGCTCCGCTTCGGCGTGACCCTGAAGCAGGATGTCGAGAATGCACAGTACTGACCTAGCCAGCCCGATCCTGAGCCAGGCCCCTGGTCTCCTCACTCACAACAGCCCGCGCCGCGTGTGCCCACGGCGGAAGATGCTCCGCGGTATGGCGAGTGCTTGTGCCCTCGCATTGCTCCTTCCCTCGGTTGGGTTCGCCGTGATGCCCCCTTGGGTCTACGAGCAGGCCCGTGAAACGGCCATGTATCACATCCAGGTCCGGGTGCTTGGCGTGGAGGGGCCGACCTATAGAGATACGAAGGAGGACACGCTGTAACCTGTGCCCCAGAGGGTAAAACGGATTGCCACGATGATTGGCGCTTCAGGTGCCTATGCTCCTTATAAGCAGGGAGTCGGGCTGGAGCGGTTGCAGGATCCTTAAACGCGAAGCGAGGGGTGACGCTCAATGCGCATCATTTTATATACCGGAAAAGGGGGCGTCGGCAAGACCACTATCTCGGCCGCCACGGCCTTAAGGGCTGCCGACTTCGGCTACAGGACCTTGGTCGTCAGCACCGACCCAGCCCACTCGTTAGCTGATGCGTTCGATCTCGACCTGGGTCCGGAGCCCACCCCTCTGACGGACAACCTCTTCGGCCAGGAGATCAACGTCTTGGAGGAAATGAGGGCCCACTGGGGGGAGGTCCAAAGCTACCTGGTCGCCCTCTTCTCCACGAGGGGGGTGGACGAGGTCATCGCCGAGGAGATGGCGGTCTTTCCAGGGATCGAGGAGCTCTGCAGTCTCCTCCAGATCAGGCGGCAGGGGATCGACAGTCGGTTCGACTGCTTGATCGTGGACTGCGCCCCGACGGGAGAGACGATGCGCTTGTTAAGCTTTCCCGATGTCGCCCGCTGGTATATGGATAAGCTCTTCCCCTGGGAGCGGCGGATCGTCACGACCATTGGGCCGGTGGTCCAACCGTTGATCCCCATCCCCCTCCCGAAAGAGAACGTCTACTCCGCTATCGAGACCCTCTTCCACCAGGTGGATGGGGTAAAGGCGATGCTGACCAACCCCACGCTGTCCACGATCCGCCTGGTCTTGAATCCCGAGAAGATGGTCATTAAGGAAGCCCAGCGGGCCCTGACGTACCTGAACCTCTACGGCTATATCACCGATGCCATCGTCTCCAACCGGATCTTCCCCGCCGAGCTTCAGAGAGGCTATCT
Organism: Candidatus Methylomirabilota bacterium; assembly: GCA_016199025.1. Lineage (GTDB taxonomy): Bacteria > Methylomirabilota > Methylomirabilia > Methylomirabilales > JACQHM01 > JACQHM01. The sequence continues at coordinate 9,295 of JACQHM010000245.1, forward strand.
GGCCGAGTGGAGCGAGGTGCAGAAGCGGTACCGGGAGGCTATCCAGCGGGCCTTCGAGCCCCTCCCGATCTGGGAGGTTCCCCTCTTCGATCGGGAGGTCGTGGGTTTGCCGATGCTCCGGAAGATGGGCGAGGCCCTCTTCGGGGAGAAGGATCCGACCAAGGTCTACTTCTCCGGTCAGGTGCAGGCCATCAGGAAGCGGGGGAAGCAGTACACCTTGAGCCTCAAGCTTCCGTTTGCCAGGAAGGAGGAGATCGGGCTCATGAAACGCGGAGACGAACTCATCATCACCATCGGGAACTTCCGGCGGGACATCATCCTGCCTCGGGCCCTGGCCCTCCTGGAGGTCGAACGGGCCACCCTGGAGGACGGGGTGTTGGTCATCCGGTTCACGGAGGTGAAAGAGCAGGGAGGGGAGAAGGATGCCAAAAGATGAGCAAGCCCGGTGTCCTTACGAGGACACCTGTCCCTTCGCCATGGCCATGAACGCCCGGGCCGCCCTCGCCAAAGGCGTAAAAGGATTGAAGGGGCTCCTGCCGGAGGAGTTCTGGGGGCACCTCGTGGAGGCCGAGCGGGAGACCCTCCTGGCCATCCGAGGTCTCATCGACGGGCTCCTGGAAGCCATGCCCAAAGGGAAGGGGGGGCGGCGAACGGCCCAACGGATCAAGGTGGAGTAGGGGCGAAACTGCTGGCTGGTTGGGGGGATCCTTTCATGGAGAATTTTCTGGAAACGACCCTGATCTTCCCGTTGGAGGAGCTGTGGCGAACGGCCCTTGACTTTCTTCCGCTGGTGGGGAGTGCGGTTCTGATCATCGGCATGGGGTGGCTTCTGGCCCTCATCCTGAGGAGGCTTTCGACCCTGCTCCTCCACCTCCTGGGCCTCGATCTCTTGGTGGAGAAGATCGGGCTTCGACGGGTCCTGGAAGGGGGAGGGATCACGCGCCAGACATCGGCCCTCGCCGGGGATGGGATCTACTGGCTGACCCTCCTGATCATCGTTCAGCATGGTGTCACGAGGCTTGGTTTCTTTACGGCGGCCGAGTACCTGAACGAGGTTCTCTTCTTCATCCTTAGGTTGATCCTCGCCACCGTCCTGTTGACCTTCGGCTTAGCCATTGGACGCTTCCTGGAGAAGGTCGTCCGAACCTCCATGCAGTTGGTGAACCCGTCCCTCGCCGTCCCCGCGGGGAAGGTCGCCTTCGTCGGCGTCCTCTTCCTAGCGGCCATGATGGCCTTGGCAGAGATTGGTATCCCGGTGGATGTCCTCTGGCAAAGCCTCATGGTCTTGATGGTTACTATCCCCGTTGCGGGGATCGTCGTCCTGGGCTTCGCCTCCCGGCAGACCTTGGAAGGCCTCATCGCTGGCAGGCTCCTTCGGCGTCACCTGAGGACTGGGCAGGAGATCGAGGTGGACGGCTTCAAGGGGAAGGTCGTCGCCTTCCACTGGACAGTCCTGGAGGTGGATCTCGGCGGCCGGACCGGGTTCTTCCCGTACGCTCACCTGATGGGGAGGTCAATCTTCACCAAGGACAGGGAGGGCTGAGGATCAAGAGGTTGACCTGTTCGCAGCCTTCCTCAATCGCTTTGCTCATGCGGTCCAACTCCTCGGGGGGGATGCTCCCGGCGTGGCGAAGGAGTGCCTTCCCAGGGGTACCCTTCGGCGTCTTGCGGGCGAGGGCACGCGCAAAATCCAAGACCCGCCGTTGATCCTCCTCCTTGAGCCGGTTCAGCTCTTCTAGGAGATCATGCTTGATGGACGGCAGCGCCATAATCGCTCCTCTCCCCTTCAATTCCTACCGCAGGGCCAAGCACAAAATAGCAAAAACCGTGGCCCCCTGCCTATACCTCTCCTGCTCTGCGCCGAATTTGGGCTAACTCGTTTATCTCCGAACCAAGGTTCGGGAATCCCCCCTGTGGGGATGATTCTCCGAACTTGATTTCGCGAATCCCACCCTCTGGGGGGAAGGCCTATCCCACTGACCTGATCGCCTACGATCTCGGTGATCTCATCAGCCCTGGTGGCGTCAGTGTAGCAGTCTCTCGGTGGAAAGGCAGCTTTCTCTAGCCCTTACCCCCTTCTTTGCTGCTCCTAAGGTCTGGAAGACGCGAAATCCAATAAGCTGCACGAAGACCCACCCCCCGCTAGGGGATGAGCCGCCTCCGGATCAGGCGGGCCGCCAGGAGGCCGGCGAAGAGGGCGGGGGTGAGGAGGGCGAGGAGGTCCACGAGGAGTCGGGGGCTCCAGATCCCTGCAACGAGGGCCCTGGCTAGGTCCACCGCATAGGTCATGGGGAGGAAGAGGGAGACGGTCTTCACCCAGGGGGGGAAGGCATCCAAAGGGAAGAAGATCCCTGAGAAGAAGAACATGGGGGAGATGAGGAGCGTGAAGTAGTAGTTGAAGAACTCGTAGTTCTTGGCGATGGCCGTGGCCAGGATGGCCAGGGCCGAAAAGAGAAGGCCGATGGAGAGCAGGGCAACGGGGAGGAGGAGAGCAGAAGGGTGGACCAGGAGACCCAAGAAGCCTAAAAGAAGAAGCATGCTGAGGCTGTTCAACAGGGCCTTCGTCGTCCCCCAGGCGATGTCCCCAAAGACGATCTCCTCTAACGAGAGGGGGGTGGCGAGGATCGCCTCGTAGGTCTTCTGGTGGACCATCCGGGCGAAGGAGCCGTAGGTGCACTCGAAGCTTGCGGCGAACATCGCCGTTGACACTAAAAGCCCAGGGGCGATGTACTCCAGATAGCTTTGACCATGGATCCGCCCGATATAGCTTCCCAGGCCGTAGCCAAAGGCGAACAGGTAGAGGAGCGGCTCTCCAAGGTTGCCGACCAGGCTTGCCCAGAAGTACTTCCGGTGGGAATCACGATTCCGCTGCCAGACTCGAAACAACCGCCACGTCATTCTCTGAGGGTCCTCCCCGCCAGTTTCAAAAAGAGATCCTCCAAGGTTGCAGGGCGGAGGAGGAGGGAGGGGCGGGGGACACCCCGCCTTTCGGGTTCGCGCCGGGGACCGAGAAGCCGGTCCAGGGAGGCAAGAAGCTCCCTCGCCCCATTGGTGCAGTAGATATACAAGGTATCACCTGAACGATCAAAGCGATGCCGGCCTCTCTCCAGAATCTTCAGGACCTCATCCCCTTCCCCCCCATCGATTCGGACCTCGATGACCTCCTTTCCCACCTCACTCTCCACCAGGGCAAGGGGGGGGCCCAGGCGGAGGATCCGCCCCTGATCAAGGATGGCCACCCGGTCGCAAAGCCGGGCGGCTTCCTCCATGTAATGGGTGGTCAGGATCATGGTCACCCCTTCCTTTTGGAGAGAGCGTAGCCGCTCCCAGATCAGGTGGCGGGCCTGGGGATCGAGGCCGGTGGTGGGCTCGTCCAGGAACAACAGCTCGGGGTCGCCCAGGAGGGCCACCGCCAGCGAGAGACGCTGCTTCTGGCCGCCGGAGAGGTGCCGGACCTGCGCTCCTTCCTTCTCGCCCAGGGCCACG
>JACQHM010000246.1 GCA_016199025.1 Candidatus Methylomirabilota bacterium
AGGTCAAGATGGTCGCCACCGACGGCCACCGGCTCTCGCTAGTCGCTAAAAAGAGGGAAGGGATCGAAGGAGAGGGAACCCTAGAGGCCCTGATCCCAAGGAAGGCTGTCACAGAGGCCCTCAAGATGTTGAAGGATGAAGAAGGTGAGGTCCAACTCCAGCTCTTCGACAATCAACTGATCCTGAAGCTAGAGAACAGCTTTCTCACCTGCCGTCTCATCGAGGGACAGTTTCCCAACTACCAGCAGGTGATCCCAAAAGGAGGGGTAAAGAAGCTCCTCGTCTCCCGGGAAGCCTTTCAAGGGGCCTTGAAACGAACGTCGGCCATCATTGGGGATCGCCCGATCCCGACCACCTTCGAATTGAAACCCGGGAAGCTCCTCTTAAGCTGTGTGAACGTAGACTTGGGAGAAGCCAAAGAAGAGCTTGAAGCCGAGTACAGCGGGGAAGAGATGTCCATCGGCTTTAACACGAGGTACATCCTAGAATTCCTCGCCGTGGTGGAGGAAGACGAGATCCAGGTCCAGTTGAACGATTCTTTGAGCCCAGCCCTCTTCCGACCTGCAGGGAATGGGGGTTTTAGTTGTGTCATCATGCCTATGCGGATCTGAGCAAACCCTTTGGTAGATGGTAGGTCGTTTGGGAAGGAGGAATATGGCGAGGGAACAGAAAGGAAAAAGGGAAGCCGAACCTCTTGAGGTCCAGGTAGCGGATGAGGCGGCACCTGACGAGAGCCTCCGGGTTGAGTCCTACACCGCTGAACAGATCAAGGTCCTCGAGGGTCTGGAGGCTGTGCGGACCCGGCCGGCTATGTACATCGGTGGGACAGGGCCCGAGGGGCTTCACCACCTCGTGTTCGAGGTGGTGGATAATAGCGTGGATGAGGCCCTTGCTGGCTTCTGCACGCAAGTGGATGTCACCGTCCACATCGATAACAGCGTCACCGTCACTGATAACGGCCGGGGGATCCCGGTGGAGATCCATGCCCCGACGGGCCGTCCTGCTGTCGAGGTGGTCCTCACCATGCTTCACTCTGGAGGCAAGTTCGACAGCGAGGCCTACAAGGTCGCCGGCGGGCTCCATGGAGTCGGCCTCTCAGTGGTCAACGCCCTCTCGGAGTGGCTCGAGTTGGAGATCAAACGGGATGGCAAGATCTACCACCAGCGCTACGAGCGGGGGAAGCCGGCGACTCTCCTGACGGTCACTGGAAAGATGAAGGCGACTGGGACTCGTATCACCTTTTCCCCGGATCCTCTGATCCTCCCCGAGCGGACCTTCAACCTAGATATCCTGGCGGCCCGCCTTCGGGAACTCGCCTTCTTGACGAAAGGTCTCCGGATCACCTTGATCGATGAGCGGATCGATGAAACAAAGGAGTTCTACTACAAGGGTGGGATCATCTCCTTTGTTGAGCACTTGAACAAGAACAAGACGGCTCTCCACCTGAAGCCGATCTACATCGAACAGGTGAAAAACGGTGCTCACATCGAGGTAGCCCTCCAGTACAACGATGGCTACGCTGAGACCGTCTTCTCCTTCGCGAACAATATTAATACCAAAGACGGCGGATCCCACCTGATCGGCTTCAAGTCCGCCTTGACCCGGACCATCAACACTTACGCGGAGGCCAATGATCTGGCGAAAGGGGCCAAGGTCACGTTGACAGGGGAGGACATCCGGGAGGGCCTGACCGCTGTGGTGAGCGTCAAGCTGACCAATCCTCAATTCGAAGGCCAGACAAAGGCGAGGCTGGTCAACAGTGAGGTCAAGGGGCTAGTGGAGGCGGCGATCAATGAAGGGCTTTCGGAGTATCTCGAAGAACACCCTGGCGAGGCTAAGAGGATCGTGGAGAAGGCCCTGGAGGCGGCCAGGGCCCGGGAGGCGGCGAGGAAGGCCAGGGAGCTCACCCGGCGGAAGGGGGTGCTGGAGGTCGATTCACTTCCTGGAAAGCTTGCCGACTGTTCTGAGCGGGATCCAAGCCTCTGCGAGCTGTTCTTGGTGGAAGGCGATTCCGCCGGTGGATCGGCTAAACAGGGGCGGGACCGGCGATCCCAGGCGATCCTTCCCCTTCGGGGAAAGATCCTGAACACGGAGAGAGCGAGGCCCTACAAGGTCCTTTCCAACCAGGAGATCGGCCTGATGGTCTCCGCCATCGGGGCGGGGATTGGGGAGAACTTCGACATCAGCAGGCTCAGGTATCACAAGATCATCACCATGACGGACGCCGATGTGGATGGGGAACATATCAGGACGCTCCTCTTGACCTTCTTCTTCCGGCACATGCAACCCCTGATCGAGAAGGGGCATCTCTACATCGCCCAGCCTCCCCTCTTCAAGGTGAAAAAGGGGAGGGTCGAACGGTACCTGAAGGACGAGCGGGGGCTCTCCGGGTTCCTCCTTGACCTCGGGGCGGAGGGGAGGACTTTGAAGGTCCCGGCTGGCGGGAGGACCTACGCCGACCAACAGCTCTCAGCCCTCTTAAAACGCCTTGTCCATTACCGGCACCTCTACGAGAAGATCCTCAGGAGGGGGTTGACCCCCGGCCTCGTCGAGGCCCTCTTAACGCACAAGGTCCGGTTCAGGAGGGGCGGCCTGAACGTCGAGGGGATCATTGAGGCGTTGCAACAGATCCCGGAGGTCCAGGCCAGAGCCCGATTTTCCATCGCCAGGGGGAAGGAGGAGGAAGAGGTCCATTTTGAATGGGATGGGGAAACCCGGACCTTCAACCCTGATCTCTTCGCTTCAGCCGAGTACGAGGGCCTCTACGAGACCTATGAAAGGATTCGGGATTTAGATCGCCCGCCGTTTCTCCTCATCGGGGATGGGGAAGAAGTTCAGATTCACTCCAAGGACCAGCTCCTCGAGCACGTCATGGACCTCGGCAAGAAGAACACCGTCATCCAGCGTTACAAGGGCCTGGGGGAGATGAACCCGGAGCAGCTTTGGGAGACCACGATGAACCCCGAGACCCGGACCCTGTTGCAGGTCAGGATCGAGGACGCCGTGGAGGCCGATCAGATCTTTACCATCCTCATGGGAGAACAGGTGGAGCCTCGGCGGGAGTTCATCGAGGCCCATGCCCTGGAAGTGGCGAACCTGGACATCTAAGAGCGCCTAACAAAACCGCCTAGGGTGTAGGGGCGGGGTTTCACCCCGCCCGGTGGGGGGGCGAGTGTCATCAAACTCCTCTACACTGGCGCGGGCGTGGCGACACTGGTGTGCCCGGGCGCTTCAACGGCGCGCCTCATCGACCTCGGGCTGACGGTCTTCGACACGCAGACGGGGCTCCAGTGGGAGAAGAAGGTAGAGGGGAGCGGCTGCCTCCATTGCGTGAACGACACCTACAACTGGTGTCAGGCCACCGGAATTGATGCCCCCAATTGTGACGTGGCTCCGCCCTCGTGGATCGCCCAGGTAAATCAGGAGGGTTTTGCTGGCTATACCGACTGGCGGGCCCCGACGCTCGACGAGCTACTGACAATTGTGGACTGTAGCTCTGGCGCTCCCTGCATTGATCCGATCTTTGGGCCCACTGCGTCGCGCTTCTACTGGTCGGCCACGGAGATCGACCCCCCTCAACGCCTTCGGCGTGAATTTCGCCGTTGGCGGCGTGATCATCTTCGGCCGCAAGGACCTCACCTTCCACGTGCGGGCGGTGCGGGGCGGCCCCTGATCGGTCATTTGATCCTTTGAGACTTTGATGGTTTGCGTTCATTCCTTCCCCCCTTGCGGGGGAAGGCTGGGATGGGGGGAGACGTGGCTGATTGAACGAAGGTTTAGAACCTCAATGGCATCACATCTTTCCCCAGAGTATCTTGAGAAGGGCAAGATGGAGCAGACGGAGGCGATAGTGAGCAACAACGTATGGGCTACTCTTGGTTAAAAGCCGCCGAAGGAGGCATGGCGATGATCCGGACGATTAAGGCCAAGTTCTCAAAGGGGGTTTTTGAACCTCTCGAACCAGAGGTGGCAGAGATGGTCAGGGAGGGGGAGGAGGTCTTCATCACGATCTCAACCTCCTCGATGGCGCTGGCAGGGGATCCCCTGAAGGAGACCGCCGGAGGCTGGAAGGACCTCATCGACGCGGAGGGGCTCAAGCGGAATATCTATGCCGACCGCCTCATTGCTACGCGACCGGAAGTCAAGCTATGAGCCTGGCCTACCTCGTGGACACTGATTGGATCATCGACCACTTCAACCAGGTCGAGCCCATCACCCGGAAGCTGGAGGAACTGCGCCCGGCTGGCTTAGAACCTATCCCAAAACTTGAATGGGGTGTAGGGGCGGCCCTCTGCGGCCGCCCAATTCGGGAGCCGGCAGAGCGGCTCCCCTACAGTTTTGGGATAGGCTCTTAGCGATCAGCATCATCTCGCTCGCCGAGCTTTACGAAGGGGTCCATTACTCCCGGAACCCCGCCCAGAGCGAGGCGGTTCTCCAGCGCTTCCTGGCCAGTGTCTCCGTCCTCCCCATTGACGAGGATGTGTGCAGGATCTTCGGCCGGGAGCGGGGGAAACTGCGGCAGGAGGGGAAGGCCATTGGGGACTTCGACCTCCTCATTGCTTCAACCTGCTTCTGCCATGACCTCACCCTCTGCACCAACAACCGACGCCACTTCGAGATGGTCGAGGGCCTCCGCATGGTCAGTCAGCCCTGATAGGGGTGATGGTTCCAGGCGTTGTGGCGGCAGTACCGCACCTGTCGCCACAGCAAATTGACGCCCTCTTTGCGGACGAGATGGCCTTGACCGTCGCGTAAAGCCCAGCATCTCCTTCTTCAGACGCTCACGACCATCCTGGTCAGCGGCCCCTCCTGGCCCGCCTTGAAGACCTGGTGTCCCCTCCACGCTCATCCGAGA
>JACQHM010000257.1 GCA_016199025.1 Candidatus Methylomirabilota bacterium
GTTCGATGCGGCCATGGTCCCCAGCCCCCGTCTCATGCAACGCGCACTCCAGGTCGGCGCCCCCCCCGGGCCTGAGCATCGTCAAAGAGGTCTTTGACAGCTTCATCCAACAGGCCTTGATTGCCTTTGAGGGCCAGCTCGGAATCCGCCTCTGGCTCAATCCCCTGCGCCGCGATCTCTTCTTGGCACCCGAGGGCATCCATGGTGACGATGCAGCCGGAGAGCTCCAACACCGGCAAGAGGGCGGGAATGGCCGTGATTTCCTTCGACTGGTCCTCCACCTTTGGGCAGCTCGCGCTCGCGCGTGGCCAGCGACTCGACCGTGGCACGAGTCGTGAGCACCCTGAACGAGCGCTCGGTGCGAGCTGTGCTGTGGGCCATTACCGGGGGGGGGGTGCGGGGCCGAGGCGATGAAGGAGCGCCTGGCGTTGGCCGCAGGCTGGGAGCCGATCGCGTTTCGGTTCTTGCGCCAGCTGCTCTGGATCTCGCTGGGTCGGATGGAGCTGGCAGGGGTGGGCTGAACGCAGGGCTCCCGGAGCGCAAGAGCGGGAGCCCGGGCCCTGGCTTTGCCCTCTTTCTCTTCCTCTCAGAATGTCAGTCACGAGAGCCTCCAACGGGGGAAAGGGGGCAGGATGTGCTCTTGCCCTCCACCATGAGACCCCCACTTGTTCACATCGGACATGCGATAGGAGTTGAGTCATTTCTAGAGGATGGGGATTTCTCTTGACCGCCTCAGGCCTTTCATGTTAAACGTGTTAGAACAGACGCTTAGAGATCTGCGTAGACTTCAAAGCCTTTCTACATTCGAACCTATCCTAAACTCCAGTAAGCCACTAGAATGAAAAGAGTCGTTAGAGGCCTTGGTATGGGCTCTAAGGGAAGGGATCATGGAGGAACCGGGACGGCAGATTCCACCCTATGAGGAGGAGGTGAACCTCCTCGATTACTGGAGGGTGATTTGGAAGCGTAAGACGCTGATCATCGGCCTGTGCTTTACCTCTGTCCTGGCAACCCTCGCCTTCAGCCTCCGTTCACCAAAGATCTATGAGTCCACGGCGACGATCCTGGTGCCGAAGGAAGGTGGAGGGGGAGGGCTGTTCGGAGCGTTAGCCGCCTCGGGGCTCGTTCAGCAGCTTCCTGGGATCTCCATCCCCTCGTTGACACCAACCAGGGATGTCTTTATCAGCATCTTGAAGAGCCGGACTATGGCCCAGGATGTGATGGAGCAGTTCAACCTCAAAGAGCGCTATCGGGCCCAGTATTTGAGCGATGCCATCAGCCGTCTCCAAGGGGCCACGAACGTCTCTGTCTCCAGGGAGGGGGTCATCTCGGTCATGGTGGAGGACACGGATCCGAAACTGGCCGCTGACATCGCCAACTTCTATGTGACGGATCTCGATCGCCTCCTCGCCCGCTTTGGGACCAGCGAGGCGAGCAGGCAACGGGCCTTCATTGCAGAGCAACTGACGAGGGCGGAGAGGGACCTTCGTCATGCAGAAGAGGCCATGAAGAGGTTCCAGCAACGCCATAAGGCGATCAACCTGGATGCCCAAATGAAGGGGGAGATTGGTGCCATTGCCGAGCTCAAGGGGCAGATCATGGCCTCTGAGGTCCAACTCGAGGTCACGCGGAACTTTGCCACCGAGACGAACCCCGAGGTGATTAATCTGAAAAAGCGGATCGGCGAGATGAAGCGTCAACTGGCCCAGATGCAATATGGGAAGGGTTGGGTCCTTCCTTCAGAGAGCAAAAACCCTGGAGAACCCCGGCAGGAGATCCATCTTCCCGTGGTCAACGTCCCGGCGGTTGGGATGGAATTCGCCAGGCTGACCAGGGATCAGAAGGTCCAGGAAACGCTCTACACGCTCCTCGCCCAGCAGCTCGAGCAAGCAAAGATCGCCGAAGCCCGGGATATGCCAACCGCTCAGGTCCTGGACAGGGCCGCCCCTGCTGAGCGAAAATCGAAGCCGAAGATCAGGCAGAACATGATGATCGCCGGGGCGGTAAGCCTGTTCATAGGGATCTTTTTAGCGTTCTTCCTGGAGTATGTGGAGGGGCTGAAGCAAAGGCAGCGGAAAGCCTAGTTTGGGCCTGACCGGTATCGAAGCTCGTCGTGTCCCTCCCTGAGGTGCCTGACGGTGTGAGGAAACTCGGGGATCGTTGTGAAACATCAAACGTGAACCGTGACAGGTAGCAAGTCCGGAATCAGCAAGGGGAAGTCGTGAGCAGGTGAGGAGGCGAAGGTCATGTGGTATGTGAAGGGAAGGAACCTGGGGACCACATTCATGCTGGCGGTCCTTTCTCTTCTTTATGTGTTCGGGGAGGTGAGTTTCGGACAGTCGATAGAGACTCCGAGCATCGCCCCGGCTCCTTCAGGTCAAGTTCCAGGGTCGCCATCAGGGACGTCCTCCACGCCACCGGGCCAGAGCCAGCCCCTTCAGCAACCCGGAATTGCTCCCCCCCCATCGGCTCTGACCCAGCCGTCGGCCCCTCAACCCACCCAACCGGTCCAACCGTCTTATATCCGGCCTCCCCTGGCAGCACCTCTGCCGGGTCAGCCGGGTCCGGCTGCTGTTCCAGCGGGACCGGTCCCCCCTGTCCCCAGCCAGGGGCCCCAGGGTGGTCCAACCAGTCCCCTCCCGGCCCAACCGATCCCGGGCGTGCAGCCGGTGACTCCGCAGCAGCTTGGCTCACAGCCCCAGCCTACGCCGTCGGTCACGGTCCAGCCGGCGCCCCAGCCGGGAGCGCCCGGCGTACCGACCTCTGGTCAGGTCGAGCAGGGGCAAGCACCCCCATCTGGGCTGAGCCAGGCCGCCCCGAGGCCTCAGCCCATTCCAGGGCCTTCGGAGATCGAAACTCTTCTTGCCGGACGGGTTCCAGACATCCCCGTGCAGCTTCAACAGTTTGGTTATGATACCTTCCGGAGTACGGTTTCAAGCTTTGCCCCGGTGACGAACGTTCCCGTCACCCCAGACTATATCCTTGGTCCTGGCGACGGGTTCACCATGACCGTCTGGGGGATGGTCGATGGGACATATTCCTTCCAGGTGAATAGGGAAGGGCAGATCACCCTTCCGAAGGTCGGGGTGGTTCAGGTAGCTGGCCTTCCCTTCGGCGATCTGAAACGGCATCTCCAGCGTCAGATGTCCCGGTACTTTAAGGACTTTAACCTGGACGTGACCATGGGGAACCTACGCACCATCCGGGTGTACGTCGTGGGGGAGGTAACCGCACCCGGGAGCTACACCTTAAGCTCGCTCTCCACGGCCTTTCACGCCCTTTACGCCGCCGGCGGCCCGGCCAAGCGTGGGACCCTCCGGGATATCCGGTTGATCCGGAATGGAACTGTGGTAGCAACCATTGACCTATACAAGTTCCTCTTGAGTGGCGACAGGAGCCAGGATCTGAGACTCCAGGATCAGGATACGATCTTTGTCCCCCTGATCGGGCCGGTGGTCGGCATCGCCGGGAACGTCTACCGGCCGGCCATCTACGAGTTGAAGGGTCAGAATACCCTCGGGGACGTCATTGCTCTGGCCGGGGGGATCCTGCCGACCGGGTACCTGAACCGGGTCCAGGTGGAGCGGATCATTGCCCACGAGAAGAAGGTGGCGGTCGATTTCGACCTTTCTGAGGATTCGAAGGACTTAGGCAAGAACGAGCGGTTACAGGTCCCCGTGCAGAACATGGACGTGGTGAAGATCTTCTCGATTCCGCTACCGACCCAGGACGTCGTGTACCTCAAGGGGTATGTTGTCAGGCCAGGCCCCTATCAGTTCAAGCCGGGGATGCGCGTCAGGGATATCATCAAGTCCTACGAGGATCTGTTGCCGGAGCCGTACCCTGATTACGCCCACATCGTGCGGTATGTCAAGCCAGATCTCCATCAGATCATCGTGCCGTTCCACCTCGGGAGGGCGTTGAAGGAGGATCCGGAGCAAAATCTGAGATTGGAGACATTGGACGAAATTACCGTCTATCCCAAGGCTGATTTCGAAGTCCGGAGGACGGTTTCTATCACGGGGGAGGTTCAACGCCCTGGGTCCTTCCCCCTGCTCAAGGGCATGCGGATCAAGGATCTGATCATGCACGCCGGCAATTTGACCAAGGAAGCATACCTCGAGCAGGGGGAGCTGCTCCGCATGCGCGAGGATCGCGAGGTGGAGCGGTTCTATTTCAACATGGGGAAGGCTCTCGAAGAAGATCCGCGGGATAACCTTTTGCTCCAGGATGAAGATCAGGTTGTTATCCACAACCTCTGGGAGCCGAAATATCGGAAGCAGGTGGCCGTCTCCGGCCTAGTGAACAAACCCGGGGAATACCGGTTAACGCAGAGCATGCGGGTAGCCGATCTGCTCTTCACCGCCGGAGGCCTCCAAAAGAACGCCTACCTTAAAGCGGCCGAGCTAACCAGGTACACGATTACACAGGATGGCGTCCGGACTACGACCATCACCCTCGATCTGGGAAGGGCCCTGGACGGGGACCCCTCTCAAAACCTGCTTTTGCAGGACTATGACCACCTGGTTGTCCGGCCCATTCCCGAGTTGGCGCTGGAAAGAACGGTCATCCTCTCCGGAGAGGTGAGGCTCTCGGGAACCTATGTGATCGCCAGAGGGGAACGGTTGAGTTCGGTGCTCAGGCGGGCCGGCGGATTTACGGACAAGGCCTATCTCAAAGGGGCCATCTTCACCAGGCAGTCCGTGGCCAGGCTGGAGAAAGTGCAGCTCAGCCAGTTTGTGAGCTTTCAGCAGCAGCGGCTGTTGGCTGAATCGAGCCGCTTGGTGAGCAGTGGGCTGTTGAAGGACGAGCTGGTGTCTGAGCAGCAGGCCCTGGGCACCAGGATGGAACTCTTGCAAAAGCTCTCTTCCCAGGTGCCCCTGGGGAGGGTGGTCATCAAGCTGGACCCGTTAGATCAACTCGAAGGCTCACTGCACGACATCGTCCTGGAGGATGGCGATACCCTCTTCGTCCCCCAGTGGCCTTCCTCTATAGCAGTCCTGGGGAGCGTCCACAATCCTGTCGCTATCCTCTATCAGGAAGGGGCAGGGATCGAGTACTACATCGCCCAGGCTGGAGGGTTGACCCGCTATGCAGATAAAAAGCAGGTCTATGTCCTGAAGGCCGACGGATCGGCTGTGGCGAGTTTCCTAAAGATCCGTGCCCTCGATCCAGGGGATGCTATCATCGTCCCGCCCGACACAGCGCCGAAAGTCCGACCCCTCCCGTTGTGGCGGGATATCGCGACAATCATCGGCCAGTTTGCGATCACCGTCGCAGCCCTGGCAGCGATCCTCTAAGGATCGGAAATCGGGGATAGCGGGTCGTGGATTGTCAATGGTGGATAACGTCGAACGACATTGTTAGGCGGGGGCTATGATCGACGTGATCGTGGTGGGAGGGGGGCCGGTAGGGTGTTACGCAGCCTTTGTGCTGGCCGGGGAGGGGATCGAGGTCCTGGTTCTTGAAGAGCATCCTGCGATCGGATATCCTGTTGACTGTTCGGGGGTCGTCGGCGCGGAAGCCTTCGACGCCTTTGACCTTTCCCGGGAGCCGATCCTGGATGAGGTCCGAATGGTTCGGCTGATCTCTCCCTCAGGGGAGAGTTTGAGCTACCGCTCGGCGGAGCCCTTCGCCTACGTGACCGATCGGGCAGCCTTCGATCAGGTGATCGCTCGGAAGGCCTTGGACGTGGGCGCGGTGATCCAGACCGGGTGCCGAGTGGTTGACCTTCGGCCGGCCCAGGCGGCCATCGAGGTTGTCATCGAAGAGGAACGTCGGGGAGCCGCAGAAGGCCGCTACGATGGAAAAGGCGGGCAGCGGACGTTCCTGGCACGGATGGCGATCTTGGCAGGGGGGCCCTGGTATAAGCTTCAGGAGAAACTCGGCATGGGGACACCCAAGGCGCTCCTCCGGACAGCCCAGGCTGAGATGGAGGTCGTCGGTCTTCCAGAGGCTCAGGTTCTCTTCGGCCGTGCGGTGGCCCCAGGCTCCTTTGCCTGGTTCCTACCCTTTCGACGGGAGGGACATCTCTTTGCGAGGGTTGGGGTCAGTAGCCGTGAACCGGCGCTTCCTTACTTCAAGCAGCTTCACGAACGGTTCCGAGCCTCCGGCTATCTTGCCGACCCAGCACCGTCAGCCAGGGCCTGGGTGATCCCCATTGCCCCCCTTTCCCGGACCGTGGCCGATCGTGTCCTGGCCGTAGGGGATGCCGCCGGGCAGACGAAGCCAACCACCGGGGGGGGCCTCTTCTACGGCCTCTTGTGCGCCCAGTTTGCGGCGGGGACAGCCGCTGAGGCCTTTCGCGCCGGGGATTTCAGCGCCCGCTTTCTCGAGCGGTACGAGAAACGGTGGCGACAGCGGTTGGGCCCGGAATTGAAGGTTGCGTCGTTCTTCCGGGGGCTCTTTGAACGGATGACCGATACGGAGATCGATCAGTGCTTTCAGATCGTCGGCACCGATGGGCTTCTCGGGAGGTTGAGCCGCAGGGTCCACTTCGACTGGCACAAGGATGTCATCCTGACGATGCTTAGGCAGCCGGCGCTGGCCCGCATTTTCTTCAGAGGCCTTTTCAGGTGAAGATGGTCACCAGTGGCCTGGTGATGATTGCAGTGCTCCTCCTAGCGGTGCAGGCCGAGGGGGGGCACCGGACGGATGTTCCTCTCAGGAATTGGGACGGATTTGCCATCAACCGGCATTGGACGTATGACGCCATCGAGAAGCTCGTGCTGGCCGGCTTGGCCGATCGGGTGGTCTTCAACACGAAGCCGCTCAGCCGAATAGAGATGGCCAGGATCGTCGCCCAGGTGGTGAAGAAGATCAGAGATCACGATGGCTTTTATCATGATCGGAGGGATCTGGAGGATGTCCTTGATCGCCTGATCGACGAGTTCCGGCCCGAGTTGGCCCGCCTTGGCGTGGAACCTTATGCCACGACGGGCAAGCCTCATGAGTTCTGGGATCTGAAGCCCTTGGATAAGCTTCAGACCCGGGCGGTCTTTGCTGATACCGAGGTTTCGCTGGAGAATAACCAGGGGGATGTGGTTGGTGAGGATTTCAGCGCGAGAATGGCCTTCTTCTCCAGGGCCCAGGTCGGCGATTTTCTCTCGGTGGTCGCCGAGCCGGAGTTTCGTGTCCAGAAAGGGCCGGAGCGGTTCCGCCTCTTGGAAGGCTATGTGAAGCTTTCCGGACTGGGGATGGAGATCGGGGTTGGCCGGGAATCCCTGTGGTGGGGGCCCGGGTTTCATGGGAGCCTGCTCTTTTCGAACAATGCCCAGCCCCTCAACGTCGTCCGCTTCTCGACAGAGGCCTTCATCCCCCCCTGGATCTTCAGATACGTCGGCCCGACGAAGCTGAGCTTTGGGATCGCTGAGCTTGATGAGAACCGGGATTTCCCGAAAGCGAAGATCCTGGCGTTTCGGATCAACAGCAGCCCTTTGCCGTTCTTGGAACTGGGGGTGTCTCCGGCGATTCAATATAATGGGGAGGGACAACCCTCAGTAGAGTTCTACCAGATCCCCGAGCTGATCTGGGAAGCAAGAAGCTCCAGCGCGACCGTCGAAGGGAGCGAGTTCGGGAATGTCAATGCGCTCTTCTCCCTGGACGCGACGGTGCGCCTCCCGAACATCAACCGCTATGTCCCCATCGGACGGGATCTGGAGCTTTATGGCGAGATGGGGGTCGATGACATCGATACACGATTTTTCCTCTTCGTCATCCCGAGGAAACCGGCCTTCCTGGTGGGGGTTTACGTTCAGAATTTCTTGCAGTGGCCGAATACCGATGTTCGCTTCGAATATGCCCAGACGAGCAGCATCTCTTTTAATCATGCCGCTTATACGACAGGTTTTTCCTTCAAGGACCAACCCCTCTCTCACTTCATCGGAACAGATGGACAGGATATCTACTTAAGGGTCACCAGGCGTCTCAGCGCCGACGTGATGGCGGGCTTCGAAGTCGGCTATTCCCAGATCGGTTCCACGCACATCCAGGCCCTGAGTGGTCCCAGGCAAAAACGGCTTTTCTCGGGCGTTGACCTCTCGTACAGGGTCCTTGAGAACCTCTCGCTCTTCGGCCGGTTCCGGTTGCACCGATATCAGGATCTTGACTTCCTCCCGGGGAACGACAAGACTGTTCCCCTTATCGTCCTTGAAGGGACCTATAGCTTTTAAATCAGTGCGGTTCCCATACCATTTATGTATGCGCGATTCTCATTACACACGGCCTATGTTCTTCAGATGCCTGGTCTTGTTGGTTGTCGGTCTCCTGATCTCCTTTTGGCGGCTGGGGGACGTGGCGTTTCTGGAGAACGAGGGGATGTATGCCACAATCACCCAGGAGATGGTGTCGTCGGGAGATTGGGTCACCCTCCGCTTTGATGGAGTCAGGTACTTCGAGAAGCCTCCCCTCTGGTTCTGGCTGACGGCCCTAGGCTATTCCATCCTGGGTCCTTCCGAGTTCACGACACGCCTCTGGTCGGCCCTCCCCGCTCTGGGCTTGGTCCTCGTGACGTACCTGCTTGGCCGGAGGCTTATTGGAGACCAGGGAGGCTTCTACGCTGCTCTCATCCTTGCATCGAACTTCCTCCTCCCCCTTTCCGCCCGGAGGGCGTCCACCGACCTCCTCTTTAGCTTTTTTCTGGCCCTCGCCCTGTACGGCTTCGTTCTCTGTGCTCAAGAAGCGAAGGGCTTCCTTCAAGGCCCGCTCTTTTTCTCTCTGGGTATCGGGCTGGCCGTGCTGGCGAAGGGGCTCACCGGGCTTTTGTTCCCCCTTCTGATCGTTGGGCTGTATGTCCTGGTGACAGGAGAGTCCGCACCGCTTGGAAGGCTGAGGCCCTCGCTGGGGATTCCTCTTGTCCTCCTCATCGTTCTGCCGTGGCATCTCATGGCCGCCTTCAGGAATGAAGGCTTCCTCTGGTATTATCTGATGGAGAATCATGTCCACCGCTTCCTGGGGAACAGGATCGTCCCGCACGATGATATCCCTGCTTCGACCATGGGCTTCCTGGCCGTGACGGCCCTCTGGTTCTTTCCCTGGAGCGTCCTCCTCCCACCGGCCTTCGTCGGGTTTATCGGAAGGGTTCGTGGGCTCTTTCGCGATCAGAAGAGGGACCTTTCTTCAGGGGCAAGGGTGGCTTTCAGTGGCTATCCTCGGGTTGCCGGAGAGGGCGACCCCTCCTGGTCTGACGAGATCAAGGCGTTGGATGGTATCAGGACGGATGAGCGGTTATGGCTCCTCGTCCCCCTCTGGGTCCTAGTGATCTTTGGAGTCTTCGCCGTTTCCGGGTTCAAGCATGAGTACTATTCCCTCCCTGCCTTCCCGGCCTTGAGCTTGATGGTTGGGGGATTGTGGGCGGGTGGGCTCGGCCTCTCTAGCGGCCCACCCGGGCAGCCGCCCAAAGCCGCCCTTACGAGGACCACCCTGTGGCTTGCCCTCTCCTTCGCTGGTGCTGCCCTCTATCTCGTTCTCCTTTTTCTCTGGAAAGGGGCCTTTACCAC
Source organism: Candidatus Methylomirabilota bacterium (assembly GCA_016199025.1). GTDB lineage: Bacteria > Methylomirabilota > Methylomirabilia > Methylomirabilales > JACQHM01 > JACQHM01. Next base: position 9,498 of record JACQHM010000257.1, read on the forward strand.
GGAGCATGTCCTGGCTGGCCTCGCCGGGGTGAACGTTTCCTTCCGTGTCCTCTTAAAGCAAGGGATCAACCTCCCCGCGGACTTTGGCCCACAGGTTTTTTCCCTATTGGCCTTGTGTGAGCTTTTTGCCCTCGTTGGCTTCGGGGTGGCCTGGCTTCTCTCATGGTTGAGGCATCCTGGCCTGTCCTTCGGGATCCTGGTGGTCATGGGAGTGGCCATCGGCCTCCTGATCCTCCCGTTCTTCCATCTCCTGGAGCCCCACTACTCGGTCAAAGCTGTCTCATCAGCCCTTGTGGCTCAGGTTGGACCGGAGGATCTCATCGTCCACGAAGGACGCCTGGAGCGGGGCGGGGGCCTGAGGTTCTACACCGGCCACCAGGTCTATATCGTCAATGGGTGGGAAGGGTCCTTAAGATTTGGATCGGGCTATCCGGAGGCTCGGCATCTCTTCCTCGGGACCGCGGAGTTTGTCCACCTCTGGGAAGGTCCTTCGCGGGTCTTCTTGGTGACGAATTTCCCATTGGAGAGGAGCATCCGACGCTTCTTGAAATCCCAGACCGTACATGAGCTTGGCCTGTACGGGTCGAGGTGGCTCTTCTCAAACCGTGAATGACGTTTGACCGTTGTTCTCATGAGCAAGCTGGCGATCCATAGCGGCGTTCCCGTGGTCCCGAAGGGGCTCCACCGGCGCTGGCCTATCATCAGCCAGGAGGACAAGGAGGCTGTCCTCAGGGTCCTCGACAGGGGTATCCTGGCCGGCCCGCATGCCCCCGAGGTGCGGGCCTTGGAGGAAGAGTTTGCCCACTATGTTGGGGTACGTCACTGTTTGGCGACCAACAGCGGAACGGCGGCCCTCCATATGGCCATCGCGGCTGACGGGGTCGGCCCCGGCGATGAGGTCATTACCTCGGCCTTCACCTACATCGCAACCCCCCTGGCGATCCTCCACCAGAACGCGATCCCGGTCTTTGTGGACATCGACCCGAGGACCTTCAATCTCGACCCCGCCAAGGTCGAGGAGCGGATCACCGAGCGGACGAGGGCCATCGTCGCCGTCCACATCCACGGCCTGCCGGCGGATATGGTCGAGATCCAGGCCGTTGCCTCCAAACATGGCCTCCTTTTGATTGAGGATGCCGCCCAGGCCCACGGGGCCGAGTACCGGGGTCAGAAGGTCGGGTCCCTGGGCGACATGGGCGTGTTCAGCTTGAACGTGACGAAGAACCTCCCCTGCGGGGAGGGAGGCCTTTTCATGACCAACTCCGACGCGTACCGGGAGCGGGCCGCGATGGTCCGCTTCGACGGTGAGGTGGGGAGCTCACCGGAAGGGTGGACTCTTGAGCATCCCTTGGATGATGAAAAGGAGCCGGTGGTCCAGACGGTCGGGTGGATGTATCTCATGAGTGAACCTTCGGCCGCGTTGGCCCGGTCGCAGCTTAAACGCTTGGAGGAGGTCAACGCCAGGGGATGTCAAAACGCCCAGGTGCTTTCCGAACACCTCTCGAAGCTTCCAGGGGTCAAGCCTCCTTTCGTCCCTCCCGATCGGACCCATATCTTTCATAAGTACCGGGTCACCCTCCATCCTGAGGCGCTCGGTCTCGAGATTGAACCGGCGGTGTTTCGGGATCTCATCCTCCAAGCCCTCCGGGCCGAGGGGGTGGAGGCGGTCCTGTGGCAGACGGTCCCCCTCCCCGGACAGCCCCTTTTTCAGCGTTTGGAGGGATACGGCAAGGGTTGTCCCTGGAGCTGCTTCAAGGGGGAGCGGGTCTACCGGGTCGAGGAGTACCCCGAGACGAAGCGTCTCCTCGATGCATCCATCGTGATCGGCTCTCAGTCCTATCCCCTCTTCGCCCAGCCTCTCGAGTTGATGGATAGGTATGCTGAGGCCTTTCAGAAGATCTTCTCCCGGATCGGCGACCTCTTGAGCGTAGGGCGTGGCAGAATGCAATGAACCTCCAGACACTTATTGATCCCATCATCCGGGTCGGAGCCCGAGCGCCCCGAGGGTTCCTGGGCTTCGTCCAGGCCCTCCCGCCTTCTCTCCTGGCAAGCCTTCGCCGGCAGGCCTTCCGCCGCACCCTTCGCCTGGCGGCTGCCCGCTCTCCCTTCTACCGGAGGAAGTTTGCCCAACATGGCATCGATCCTGCGAAGGTGCGGGAGCCCCAGGATCTTGGTGACTTTTTCCTGGAGCCTGAGGAACTCAAAGGCACGCCTCCTGAGGAGTTCCTCTGCGGAAGGCCAGAGTTGGCCATCGAGAGCTCCGGGACAACGGGACACATCACCCGGGTTTTCCTCAGCCGTAAGGAGCTGGGATACAGTGCCAGGCAGGGGGTGTTCTTCAGAGCCCTCTACCACATGACGGAAGAAGACCGGGTCCTCTGCACGCTGGATTATGCCTTCGGCTTGGGGGGCCTCATCGTGCAGCGGGGGCTTTCCTACCGGAGGGGCTTCAGCATGTGCGTGGGAAGGGTGGATCCCTTGGAGGTCTACCGGCGGATGCCCGTGTACCAGTTCAATGTCATCATCAGTGATCCTTTTTGGCTTTCGCGCCTGACCGAGATCGCCCGTGAACAGGGGAGGCCGTACCCCTTAAAGCTTTTGGTGGGTGGCGGGGAAGGGATCACCAGGCAGGCCCGTGAGTCAATGGAGGGGTTCTGGGAAGCTCCTCTCTGCATGACGTATGCGAGCACCGAGGCGGCCACGGTCTTAGGCTCCGAATGCCTCCGCCGGGAGGGCTACCACCTGAATGAGTTCGATTTCTCCGTGGAGATTGCCGACCCCGATCCCGACGGGTATGGGGAAGTGGTCCTGACCACCGTCCACCGGGCCGTCATGCCGTTGATTCGTTACAGGACCAGGGATATCGCCAGGCTAATCGAAGAGCCGTGTCCTTGCGGCTTCCCCTTCCGGCGCCTCTCGGCGATCCGGGGCCGCTTGGACGAGTTGGTCCCTTGCGTCTGGGGGAATGTCCACCCGGAGTTCTTCGAGACCCTCCTTCACGGCATCCCCGGGCTCGCCGACAA
>JACQHM010000255.1 GCA_016199025.1 Candidatus Methylomirabilota bacterium
ATCCTTCCCTCCGTCATGTCGTAGCCCATCTTGGGCATCACGACTTCCGTCGCCACCGCTTTCCTCCCTTCGCTTCGCTCAGGGCAGCGCCTCTAAGCCGGGACCAGCATCCCCTTCGCTGCCCGGATCACATCCTCCACCCGGGGGAGGGCCCTTTGTTCCAGCTTCCTGGAATACGGCACGGGGACCTCTTGAGCCGCCACCCGCTGGACAGGGGCATCGAGGTAGTCGAAGGCCATCTCCATGATCCGGCTGCTAATCTCTGCCCCCACGCCGAAGGAGCGCCAGTCCTCCTCCACAATCATGGCCCGGTTCGTCTTCTTGACGGAGGAGACGATGGTCTCCAGATCCAAAGGCCTCAAGGTCCGAAGATCGATCACCACGGCCTCGAGTCCATCGGAGGAGAGGCGATTCGCCGCCTCCAGGGCCACCAAGGTCATCCGGGAATACGCGAGGATGGTCAAGTCCTTCCCCTCCCGCTTCACCTCCGCCTTCCCGAGAGGAATCGTGTACTCCCCCTCCGGCACCTCCCCTTTGGTCCCGTAGAGGAGCGCATGCTCGACGAAGAGGACCGGGTCCTCGTCCCGGATGGCCGCTTTCAGGAGACCTTTGGCATCCCTGGGCGTGGCCGGGGTCACCACCTTTAAGCCGGGCACGTGGGCAAACATCACCTCCAGGTTCTGGGAGTGGGTGGCGGCGAGCTGGGCACCCGCCCCGCCCACGGCCCTGATGACCAGTGGGGCGGAAGTCTGACCGCCGAACATGTACCGGACCTTCGCCGCATGGTTGATGATCTGGTCGGCGGCCAGCAGGGCAAAGTTGATGGTCATCAGCTCGGCGACCGGCCTTAACCCCCCCATGGCACAGCCGACGGCCACCCCAACGATCCCACCTTCTGCGATGGGGGTGTCTTTCACCCGCTTCTCGCCAAACTCCTGCGCCAGGCCCCTGGTGACGCCATAGGCCCCACCGTAATCAACGACATCCTCCCCCATAATCAAAACCCGATCATCCCGCCGCATCTCCTCGCGGAGGGCCTGGGTCAGGGCTTCCCGGTAGGTGACAACTGCCATCCTCAAACCTCCAAGGTAAACTGATTTTTATGGCTGGGCGTAGATATCCTCGTAAAGGGCTTCCAGGGGAGGCTCAGGGCTCTCCTCGGCGAAGCGGACCGCCTCCTGGATCGCCTCCTCCACCTCCCGCTCCAACCGCTCGAACTCCTCAGGGGTCAAGAGCCCCTCAGCCTCCAGCTTCTGCTGAAAGAGGGTGATGGGATCCTTCGCCCGCCAGGCCTCCTCCTCCACCTTCGTCCGGTAGAAGACGGGATCGGCCATGGAGTGGCCCCGGAAGCGGTAGGTAACCGCCTCTACGAAAGAAGGCCCCCACCCTTCGCGGGCCCGCTCGGCGGTCTTGGCGACAGCCTCCCGGACCGCCAGGACATCCATCCCGTCCACCCGCTCTCCGGGGATGTCGTAGGCCTGGGATTTTCGAGAGATCTCCTGGACGGCCGAGGCCTTCTTCAGGGCCGTCCCCATCCCGTAGAGGTTATTCTCGCACAAGAAAACGACGGGCAGCCGCCAGAGGGCAGCCATGTTCATCGCCTCGTGGAAATAGCCGTGGTTCGTCGCCCCATCCCCGAAGACGCAGAGGACCACCTGCCTCTTCCCAAGGTAGTCACCGGCCAACGCGAGTCCAACGGCCAGAGGGAGGTGCCCGGCCACGATGGCGTAGCCGCCCAGCATCCCCACCGAGGCATCAAAGAAGTGCATGGATCCGCCCTTCCCCTTGCAGACCCCGGTGGCCTTGCCGAACAGCTCGGCCATCAACCGTTTCACGTCCGCGCCCTTCGCGATGGCGTGGCCGTGGTCCCGGTAGTGGGTGACGAGGAGGTCCCCCTCCCGGAGGCCGGCCACGGCCCCCACCGCGATGGCCTCCTCCCCATTGTAGAGGTGGAGGAACCCGGCAATCTTCCCTTTGGCGTACATCTCGGCGGCCTTGTCCTCAAACTGCCTGATCAAGAGCATTTGGTACAAGAGGTCCAGCATCAGCTTCTGATCCTCCATCGTTCCCCCCTTACGTAAGCGGCGACGGGTGCGGGGTGACCTCCCTGGCTTGTCTCCCGGCATGATAGGAACTCCTCACCAACGGCCCTGCCTCCACGTGGCCGAACCCCATCCCCTCCCCGAGCCGCTTCAGCTCCTGGAACTCCTCCGGCGTGTAATACTTGACAACGGGGAGGTGTCGGTCCAGGCTGGTCGGCCGAAGGTACTGGCCGAGGGTCAGGATGTCGCAGCCGACACTGAGAAGATCCCGCATCGTCTGGAGGAGTTCTTCCTTCTCCTCGCCGAAGCCAAGGATCAGGCCGGACTTGGTCAGCATGGTGGGGTCGTACCGTTTGGCCCGGGCGAGGAGCTCGAGAGAGCGTTCGTACTTCGCCCCGGGCCGGACTTCTTTGTAGAGGCGGGGGACCGTCTCCGTGTTGTGATTCAGGATGTCAGGCCTTGCTTCCAGCACCATCAAGAGAGCCTCATAGGATCCTTTGAAGTCAGGGATCAGGACCTCGATGGTGCAGCCTTCGAGCCGCTCCCGGATCTTTCGGATGGTCGCGGCGAAGATCGAGGCCCCCCCGTCCTTCAGATCGTCCCGGTTGACCGAGGTGATCACCGCATGCTGGAGCCCCAAGACCCTGACCGTCTCCGCCACCCGCTCCGGCTCGTTCAAGTCCAGCTCTGTCGGAAGCCCATGCTTGATGGCGCAGAAGCTACAGCGCCTGGTGCAGGTGTCGCCCAGGATCAAAAACGTCGCGGTCCGCTCCTCCCAGCACTCACCGATGTTCGGACACTTGGCCTCCTCACAGACGGTATGGAGGTTGTGGTCCCGCATCAGCTTCTTCAGCTCCAGGAAGTTCGGACCCCCCGGGGCTCGCGCCTTGAGCCAGGGTGGCTTCCTTACGGAAGGGGCTTCGATCTGAAGCCCTTCCGCTTGAATGATCCCTTCCATGATCATCCCTTCCTCCTCACCATCGCAGAGCCTCCCGCCCTTCTCTTAAGGACAGCCGCAGGATCTCCTGTGGATCAAGGTCGGCGGGATCAAGTAGGTCTCATCGGGCAGGGGCTTCCCGTGGAGGACATCCAGGAGAAGCGTACAGGCTTTGAGGCCCACCTCCCTGGCCGGCTGAGCCACCGTGGTTAACGGAGGGTCGGTGAAGGGGCACCAGAGGGTGTCGCTGAACCCCACAAAGGCCACATCCTCCGGGCACCGTAGGTTCCGGCTTTTCAAAGCGGCCAGGACCCCCAGGGTGAGCATGGTGCTGAAGGCGAAAAGGGCCGTCGGGGGAGACTCCAGACTCAACAGTTTCTCTGATGCCCGTTGACCCTCCTCGACCGTCGGCCTCCCGAGCCAGATCAGATCCTCTCTGATCGGAAGGCCGGCCTCCCGGAGGGCCACCTGATAGCCCTCCAGGCGGTCGGCGGTGGTCGAGAGGGCAGCCAGGCCCCCGATGGCCCCGATCCTCCGGTGGCCGGCCCGGATCAGGTGCGTGATGGCCTCGTAGGCCCCTGTCCGGTTATCGGTGGAGATACAGGGGAGGCCTGAACCATCCAAACGCCGGTTGATCAGGAGGACGGGAAACCAGAACTTGGCCACCTCCTTTAAGAACCCATGCTCCCCCAGGGTCGGGGCGAGGATCAGGCCGTCAATCCGTTTGGAGATCAGGGTCTCAATGTAGGCCAGCTCCCGCGTGTAGTTCTCGTCGCTGTTACAGACGATGACATTGTAGCCGAAGGAGCTGGCCTGATCCTCCACGGCCCGGGCCACCTCGGAGTAAAAGGGGCTCCGGATGTCGGAGACGATGAAGCCCAGCGTCCTGGTCCGCTTCAGCCGGAGGCTCCGGGCGACCAGGTTCGGTCGGTAGCCCAGCTCCCGCGCCGCCTGCTCCACCCGCGCCCTAAGCTCCTGGCTGACATAGCGGGTGTTGTTCAGGACGTGGGAGACGGTCGCCGTGGAGACGCCCGCCTGCTTCGCAATGTCCGAGATCTTCGCCACACCCGACCTCTGTTAAACGATTACGCAAACGATTACAGCAGAAAAGGGAACAAAAGTCAATCGAAAAGAAAGAAGGTTTAGACCACCCAGTCCTGGCAGAGGAGCGCCGCCTGATCCAGGACGGTCTGGGTGGCTTTCTCCTGCTTGTCCGGTGGGTAGCCGTATTTCCGCAGGATGCGTTTCACCAGCGTCCTGAGTCTCGCCCGGACGCTCTCCCTGACTGTCCAGTCAATGGAGACATTCTGCCGGACCGTTTTCACAAGCTCGCGGGCGATGGTCCTGAGCGTCTCATCCCCCAACACCTTGACCGCGCTGTCATTGGTCTCCAGGGCATCGTAGAAGGCCAACTCCTCGTCGGTGAGTCCCAGGGCCTCACCCCGGCATTGGGCCTCCCGCATCTCTTGAGCCAGCCGAATGAGTTCTTCAATCACCTCTGCTGCCTGAAGGGCGCGGTTGTGATACTGGCGGATGGTGCGCTCCAGCATCTCGGCAAAGGAGCGGGACTGCACGAGGGACTTCCGCGACCTGGCCCGGATTTCGTCATGCAGGAGCTTGCGAAGGAGTTCCAGGGCCAGGTTCGTGTGCGGCATCCGCCGGACCTCCTCCAGGAACTCATCCGAGAGGATGGAAAGGTCTGGTTTTTTCAGGCCTGACGCGCTGAAGATGTCCACCACCTGGTCCGAGGAGACAGCCTTGGACACGAGCTGTTGGATGGCCGAGTCCAACTCTTCGGGGCCCTTGCCGGTTCCTCCCGTGTGTTTGGCAAACGCCGCCCGAACAGCCTGGAAAAACCCCACCTCGTCTTGAATCGCCAGGGCCTTCTCATGGGGAACCGCCAGCGCAAACGCGTGGGAGAGGTTGCTCACGGCCTTCATAAACCGGTTCTTGCCGTCGTCCAGGGACAGGATGTGTTCCATCGCTGCGGGAATGATCCGCACGCGCTCTTCGGGAGCGCCCCTGAAAAACCTGGAATAATTGAACCGATGAAACATGGCCTTCACGACCTCGTACTTTTCCAGCAAGACCGAGACGGCCAGATCCTGGGGGATTCCCGCCTGGCCCCGGTCCCGCTCGGAGTATTCGGCGAGGGCCTTTTTGAGTTCATGGGCGAGGCCCAGGTCATCCACCACCAGGCCCCCGGGCTTGTCCTTGAAGACCCGGTTCACCCTGGCAATCGCCTGCATCAACCCGTGGCCCCGCATGGGCTTATCCAGGTACATCGTGTGCAGGCAGGGAACATCAAACCCCGTCAGCCACATGTCCCGGACGATCACGAGCTTCAACGGGTCGTCGGGATCCTTGAACCGGTCCCCCAGCATCCGGCGGCGGGCCTTGTCGCGAATATGCGGCTGCCACGCTACCGGATCGGCGGCGGACCCCGTCATAACCACCTTTATGAACCCACTTTTATCATCGCCCTCGTGCCAGTGGGGCCTGAGCTGAACGAGAGCGTTGTACAGCTCCACACAGATCCGGCGGCTCATACACACGATAAGCCCCTTGCCCTCCATGGCCTCCAGCCGTTTCTCACAATGCTCCACAAGATCCTGGGCCACCAGTTGGATGCGCTTCTCCGCGCCCACCAGGGCTTCCAGCCGCGCCCATTTGCTCTTCAACTGCTCCTTCCGTTCCAGCTCTTCGCCTTCGGTGACCTCCTCGAACTCCGGGTCGATCCTGGGTCGTTCCTCCTCCCTCAATTCGAGCCTGGCCAGCCGGGCTTCGTAGTAGATGGGAACGGTGGCCCCGTCCTGAATGGCCTGGTGGATGTCATACACGTCAATATAGTCGCCG
>JACQHM010000256.1 GCA_016199025.1 Candidatus Methylomirabilota bacterium
ACTTAATAGTTAGCCATCACGGCAGGCGCTTGATATTCCCCGGCGAGGCATCGCGCCAGGGGGCTAGCGGGCACCGATCGAGTGAGGGATAAGTGTGGTATGAGCAAGCCTGTGCTTAACGTAGATGACCTTAGTCCGGAGGAGCGCTTGGAGTTGATCGAACAACTGTGGGAAAGCCTCCGGGAGCTGCCGGGCGCGGTGCCACTGACTGAGGCTCAACTGGAGGAGCTCGACCGGCGGCTGGACGAGCTGGAGCGGGAAGGACCGGAGGGCATTCCCTGGGAGAAGGTACTGGAACAGATCCGGATGCGAGCCCAGTGAAGCCGCCCATTTTTCGCCCGGCTGCGGCTGCGGACGTTGAAGAGGCGTACCGCTGGTATGAGGAGCGGCGGGCTGGGCTCGGCGAGGAGTTTCTTACAGCTGTGCAGGGCACGTGGGAGTCCATAATGACAAACCCAGAGCTTTATCCCGTCGTTCACCGTCAAACGCGGCGTGCCCTTCTCCGGCGGTTTCCATATGGGTTGTACTATCGCGTGGTCCAGGGGCAGGTTGTAGTGGTGGCCTGCATGCACACCAGCCGAGATTCGAGACGGTGGCAGTCCCGGAGGTGATGGCTAACGGGCCGCTGAACCTGACAGTCCCTCTGCTTCGCTCTGGGCCTGTAGCTTAGCGGCCAAGCCGTTAGGCACCAGCATAGGAAGGACAAAGGGATGAGCAAGCCATATGTTGAGCAGCGAGATGGAGGCTATTGGGTTGCTGGAACTCGCGTCTCACTGGACTCCATCGTCTATGCCTTTTTGGCCGGGCAGACCGGCGAGAGCATTGCTCAGTCATTTCCCGTGCTCACACTTGAACAGGTGTATGGATCAATCGCGTTCTATCTCGCCGACCGAACTGAAATTGATGCGTATCTTGAGAAAGCCGAGGCTAGTTTTGAGGCAATGCGACAAGCATCCCGTGAAGCAGACCCAATGTTTTATCAGAAGTTGGTTGATGCCCGTCGGCACATGCCGACGATTCGTCAATGAAAATACGGTTTCAGGCTGATGCCGATCTCAATCAAATCATTCTCCTTGCGACGGTACGACATGAGCCGGCTATAGACTTCCAGACAGCAATGGCGGCAGGTCTAGCCAACCTGAACGATGAAGAAGTATTGGCGAAGGCTGCAAGAGAGGGGCGGGCCCTCGTGACCCATGACTGGCGAACCATGCCAAGGCATTTCTCTGAATTCATCACTACTGAAATGAGTCCAGGCCTTCTGATTATTCCATAGCATCTTTCGATTGCTTCTGTTGTAGAAGATCTTATGCTTATCTGGTTTGCTACGGAGGCAGAGGAGTGGATAAACCGACTCTGCTTTCTTCCTCTTTGAGAAGGTTTAACGAGAGATGGTCAATGTTCAACGTTGCACCTTGAATTTTTTGGCTGATCGCTGATTGCAGAGGGCTGAACACCTATTTCCGGGAGTGGTGGTGGGCGGAATCCCGATCGCGCGCGAGGCGATCCCCTTTGTGGTTCCCCTGCTGGGCTTGGGGTTGATCTTCCTCTTCTTGAAGATCCTACCGGGGACTGTCCTCTCGTTCCTTCTCGTCGGGTTTGTCCTTTTCTTCTTCAGAGATCCCGAGCGAGAAGTTCCGAAGGGAGAAGGGTTGGTCGTCGCCCCTGCCGACGGCACGGTCGTCGTCGTCGAACCGTACAAGGGAACCGAGGCTCAAGGAGAGGAGCTCCTCCAGGTGAGTATCTTCCTCTCCCTTTTGGATGTCCACATTAACAGGGCTCCTGTCAGCGGCCTGGTTGAAGAGGTTCGCTACACACCAGGCCGTTTCAAAGTGGCCTATGTCCCGGAGGCCTCCCTGGAGAACGAGCGGAATCTGATCCGTTTTGCCTCGTGGGGGGGGACGGTTTGGATGAAGCAGATCGCTGGCTACCTGGCGAGGCGGATCGTCTGTCGGGTCAAGCCAGGTCAAAGGGTCGAGGCTGGGGAGAGGATAGGTTTGATCCGCTTCGGTTCACGAGTGGATCTCCTCCTTCCCGGGCGGGTGGCGACGAAGGTCCGCGTGGGTGATCGGGTGAAGGGGGGAACCACGGTCATCGCTATCTTGCCCGGGAGGAAGGATCGGAGGGAAGGGGAGCGGTTCACATGAAGGAAGCCTTTCAAAAGGAGCAGGTCAAGAGGCGGATGAAGCGGGGGGTTTTCCTCCTCCCCAGTCTCTTCACCATCGCCAACCTCTTGTGTGGCGTCTATGCCATCGTCGCTGTCTACAACGATGAATATATCAAGGCCGCTATCGCCATCCTGGTCGCCGTGTTCTTGGACGGATTCGACGGGGCCATCGCCCGCCTGACCAACAGCCAGAGCGAGTTCGGCATCCAGCTCGATTCCCTGGCCGACCTAGTCTCCTTCGGCGTGGCCCCGGCCATCCTAGCCTATGTCTGGGCTATCAAGCCCTACGGCCAGATCGCCTGGTTCTTTGAGGCCATCGTCCCAACGGCTCTCTTTGTGAGCTGTGCTGCCTTCCGGTTGGCCAGGTTCAATATCCAGACGACCAACTTGGACAAGCGCTACTTCATCGGCCTCCCGAGTCCAGCGGCGGCCATCACCATCGCGTCCTTTGTCCTTCTCATCTTAGGGTCGCCTGCCGGGGATGGTCTTTCCCGGCAGGCGACCTCGATCATGACGGTTCTGATGGTGTATATCCTTGCGTTTTTCATGGTGAGCCGGCTCCGGTATCGGAGCCTGAAAGGGATCGAGATCAAGAGGAGGCAGCCCTTCGCCCTCCTCATTGGATTGACCCTGCTCCTCTTGCTCATCGCCTCCCAGCCCAGCGTTGTTCTCTTCGCCGGTTCTGTCACCTATGTGGCCTCGGGGCCCATCCGCCTCGCCTTCAAGAGGAAGGGGGCCTTGGAGGTCTCCCGGGAGGCCGTCACGGGGGAGCGACGGGTCTAAGGGGGAAGGACTTTTAGGGACTAATGATCATCCCTGCCCAGAGGCAGCGGTTTAAGGAGGAAAAGATGCCAAGGAGGATTCTCATCTTTGATACCACCCTGCGGGATGGGGAGCAGTCGCCGGGCTACAGCATGAACACCCGGGAGAAGCTGGAGATGGCCAGGCAGCTCGCCCGCTTGAACGTGGACGTCATCGAGGCCGGCTTCCCCATCGCCTCAGAGGATGATTTCGAAGCCGTCAAGCTCGTCGCCGAGACCGTCAAGGGCGGCCCGGTCATCGCCGGCCTCGCCAGGGCCAAGGATATCGACATCGACCGGGCCTGGGAGGCCCTGAAATACGCCGATCGGGCTCGGATCCACACCTTCATCGCCACATCGGATATCCATATCCAATATAAGCTCAAAAGCACCAGGGAGGAGGTCCTGGAGGCCGCCATCCGGGCGGTGAAGCGGGCCAGGGGGTACTGCGACGATGTGGAGTTCTCAGCCGAGGATGCCTGCCGCTCTGACCAGGACTACCTCTGTCGGGTGGTGGAGGCGGCCGTCAAGGCCGGGGCCACGACCATCAACATCCCCGACACCGTCGGCTACATCACCCCCTGGGAGTTCGCCGAAAGAATCCGGGATCTGATGAATCGGGTCTCGAATATCGATAAGGTCGTGGTCAGCGCCCACTGCCATAACGACCTGGGCCTGGCCGTTGTCAACTCCCTGGCCGCCATCCGGGAGGGGGCCGGGCAGGTGGAATGCACCATCAACGGGATCGGCGAGCGGGCGGGGAACGCCTCCCTGGAAGAGATCGTGATGGGCTTGAAGACCCGCCGCGATCTCTTCGACTGCGAGACAGGGATCAGGACCGAGGAACTCTACCGAACCTCGAAGCTCCTGCAAACGATCACCGGGATCTCCGTCCAGCCCAACAAGGCCATCGTGGGTGCTAACGCCTTTGCCCATGAGGCAGGGATCCACCAGCACGGCGTTCTCGCTCACAAACTGACCTACGAGATCATGACCCCCGAGTCTGTCGGGGTGCCGCAAAGCACGCTGGTCCTCGGCAAGCACTCGGGACGCCATGCCTTCAAGAAGCGTCTGGAGGAGCTGGGGATCGAGCTCGCCGATGATGATCTGAACAAGGCCTTCGTTCGCTTCAAGGCCCTGGCCGACAAGAAGAAAGAGGTCTTTGATGAGGATCTTCTGGCCATCATCGAGGAGGAGGTCCTGATGGCCGGCGAGATCTATGTCCTGGAACATCTCCAGTTCACCAGCGGGACCGGCATGATCCCTACGGCCACCGTCAGGCTCCGGAAGCAGGATGAGATCCTGCAAGAGTCGGGGTGGGGGGATGGGCCGGTGGACGCCGCCTACAGAGCCATTGACATGATGACCAAGATCCCGGGCCGTCTCAAGGATTACGGCATCCGCTCGGTGACGGCGGGGAAGGACGCCCTGGGCGAGGTCGTGGTCTCCGTCGAGTTCGACGGGCAGACGGTCGTCGGCCGGGGGACCTCCACTGATGTCATCGAGGCGAGCGTCAAGGCTTACCTGAACGCTATCAACAAGGCCGTGGGCCGACGCACTAAGCCGAGGATCACCACCGAGCGGGTGTAGCGGCTGGCGCAGGGACAAGGTGGAGCGGGCAGACTTGCGCCTTTCACGCGCCCTGTACCGCTCCTCCTTTCCCCTAGTTCATGCAGGGGATCCTTCAGGCGGGAGGCCTCATGGCGTATATCGCCAAGCAGCTCAAACTCGGCGAGTCAGATGCAGGATGAGCATGAATTCCTGACCTGCGTGAGCTGCGTGGAGTAGAGTATGCCAAAAGACGTGCTGAGATATCTCCGGAATGCAAAGGAGCTGATCAAAACGATTCCTATTGAGGATAATACCTATACAGATGTCAAGCCAGTGCGGGAGGCGATGGGGGCAGCGTATCTCGCCGCTTTAGAAGCGATCAATTCGTATCTCCTGGCCAGGGGTCTGACGAAGAAAGAACTGCCCAAGTCGGTGGAGGCCTACAGGGCAGCCCTTCAGAAGCATGCCGCTATTCATAATGGTAAGCTCATGAGGGAGTTTGAGAAGCTGTACGACCTGCTTCATATAGCCGGGTATTACCGAGGGCTTCTTTACGATGTAAGGGTTGTGAAGGAGGCCCTGAAAGCGGCTGAGGACTTTATCGAGAAGCTGGGCCGTCTGGTAAAGGTGGGAGGCGAAAGGGGATGACTTTCATTAGGCTACCACTTGACGTTGTGGCTTCTTGTATGAGGCTGCTCGATTCAGGGTGTTATACAAATCGGCCTAAACAAGAGTTAGGCGCCCTAAGCCATACGATTGAGGGGATGAGATGAGCATCGACTACCCTTTTCGGGCTCAAGCCTGCCTGCAGAGGATACGTCGGGCCATTGAGCGGTTCGACGAAGTCTCAACTGCACTTGCGGGCATTGGTCGAGCGTTTGAGGATACTCCTGAGCTGCGAATTGAATCGACGGGAATTCAATCGGTGGAAGAGGTTACGGAAGTGGCCACGAGGATGCTTGACATGCTATCCCACAACCTGCTGGCCCGGGCACTTGCGGAAGAGGGTCTAGCTATCATCGATCAGATAGCATCAGAAATCAGTATCTGTAAGAAGGATCCTGAGGTTGGGAAGAACCGTGATCTGGCGCGTGCCATTGAGACCGTTGAACGCGTCTACGCCAGGCTCGAGTCTGGAAGGGCGCAGCTCGAGGAATTCCACCACTGGCAGGACGACATTGCCCAATCCACAATGAGTTCCGTGAAAGGAATGCAGGGTTCCTTGCAGGAGCTTGTGACATTGCTCCAGCAGAACTTGCGTCGCACGGGACACTAAGCTTGCAAGATGGGAGGTTGCCTAACACGGCGCTGGTGTGCCCTGAAAGCCATCGTCGGCTAGCCGGTGAAAGTCCGGTCGTGGTAACTGCCAGGAGGCCACGCAGCAGGCGCCCAGTGTACCCGGGTGACTGGGTGTGCTGTAGCGGCGTATCCCCCCGAGAAAGGGGTGCAAAGCAGCAGCCCGTAGCATTAAGCGAATCCTGCAGCGTCGAGATGTTAGCCCTGGAGACGGGGACCAAGAGGGAGCCGAGCTCCTCAGCGAGAGCGAAGGCCATGGAAGCGGTGAAGACCCTGGAAGGCCGCCGCGAAGAACCCTCCGGCGTAGGGGGAGCGGGATGCTGCGACAGTCGGCGATGGAACAGGGGAGGGCTTCTCTGGTCGGTGGCCCACAGCCCCCGTAAGCGCTGGGAGAAGTCGGAAGGCGAAATCCGGCGCGAGGCCGGGTGAGGAGTCGGAGGAGGCCAGAGTC
>JACQHM010000263.1 GCA_016199025.1 Candidatus Methylomirabilota bacterium
ACCCGCAAGGGGGAGGGCACCCCTTCCCACGCAAAGCCCGAGGCGGTCCAGATCCGATACGCGCCCGCCCGCTGGGCATCCACCCCCTCGACGTCCTCGACCCCTGGGAGGCAGGGCTGCGCATCAAAGAGCCCGTCGGCATCCTCCCGCAGCGTCAAGGTCTCCTCATCGGGTTTGACCACCCCATGACAGCCCCGTTCTTCCCGGCAGAAGCGGAAGAACTCCCGGGTCCTAGAGAGGCCATCGCTCACCAGCCGCTCGATCCATCCCTGGCCCCGATGCGCGCCCACCCGCCGCAACAGCCGATAGCTGGCCAGCAGTTCTGTGCCCGGTTTTTCCCAGGGCTCCAGGTCTTCCGGCAGCTCCAGCTCCCCAACCTGGACAAAGACCCTGGCCAAGAGCTTCCCAACGCTGGACCCCTCCACCACCCCCACGGGGGTCGGCCCGCGATCCGGCAGGGGGAGCTTCCCAGCGCCCCGGCCCCGCATCCCCCCGGTCATGGCCCGCAGCCCGGCTCGCACCGAGGGCTCCTCCAACGTGCCCACCACCCGCACCACGGTCGAGTCGCTGGCCACGCGCGGGCGCGAGCGACCCAGCCGCCGGCGAGCCGCCGGCTGCCGCAAGAAGCGGTCCACCTGCCGCAAACGTTCGATCCCCAAAGCCGCCCCTGCGATCAGGCCCATGACGATCACCGGCGTGGGAATCTGGGGAGCCCGGCGGGTGTCCTGAAACCGTTGCACCTGGGCGTGCCAGCCATACTCTTGCTGGAAAGCTTGATAGGAATCCGGTCCGGCACCCGGATGGGGATAACCTCGACTCGATCGATCCTCATCCCCTTCACTCCTTGATGGATCCTGAGGACAATCCCTGGATGAAGCTCCGCTGCAGGAAGATAAAGACAATAATGGCAGTACCGCAAAATCCGTTGATGGCGATGGCCGGCACCGAGAACTTCACCGCCACCAGCCCCTGCCCATCCCCCTGGGCCCCGTGACAACCTTCACAGTTGATCTTGTACAGCCCTTTCCCTTCACTCAGGATCTCCGGGGAGCTTGGGAACGGGTTCTTCAGCGCCTTGGCAGAGGCCGGGGCGACCCATGGTTCGGCCAGACACCGGGCTAGCTCTCTCGTGGCGGCCGGGGTGTGGCATGCCTTGCAGGGGGCAATCGGCTTCGCACAGTCGGCCTCTTGGGCGAACCCCACGGGCCCGGCTGTAACGGTTAACCCCATCAGAATGACCCATCCCACCAGCCATCCCACCCGACACGCTCTCATAGCTCCTCCTCGGACAGTTGCAGCCTCGGGAACGGAAAAGGCCGAGGAGGCACACCCCTCGGCCCGTTCCGAAGCGTTCCACGATACCCTTCTGTCGCGTCCGTCGCTCCCTACACCTGTGTCCGGATCCACCCGTAATAGGTGTTGCTCGGCTCCGGACCGGCTTCCTGGTATTCGGCCTTCAGCTCGGCGAGCTTATCCTGGAAGTCCCGCGGCACCGGGGGCAGCTTGGCGGTGAGGTCCACACCATATACCCTGGCCCCGTTCGAGCCAAAGATCGCCCGCTTGACAGAGCCATTGGCAGGCCCCAGTGGGGTGAACCCGTACTTCCCTTGCATGTCCTCGGGGATCTCCAAGCTCCGGAACGCCTCGATCTGCCACTGCGGCGACCCGTACCAAATCGAGTCCGAGCCCCAGATCACATGATCCACCCCCATGCCCTTGATGAGGGTCCCCAGGATGCCCGCCGCCAGCCGGGGATGGGTGATCACCGTCGAGCCAAAGACCGTCCCCAACTCGGCGTAGACGTTGTTCACCCCGTATTTCTTCGGGATCTGCGCGAGCTCCGTGATCCAGGGGATATAGCCGGTCTTCTCAAAGGCCTGGGCGGTCTCCTCGACGTCCAAGAGGGGCCGGATGGCCGAGTGGTAGATGTGGAGGCCCTCATGGGCCATATAACGGAAGAGCCGGTGCTGATCGACGTAGTAGGGCTAAGGGCCGACCGTACGCCTAGATCGTCCCCTTGGCCACCTGGAGGTGGTCCCAGGCGGTGTCCCACTCCACCAGCCAAGCGCCAACCACCATAAACTCTAGAGGGAGTCGTTTATGCATCTGCAATCCCACCCAGGACCTCCTTCTGTTCGGGTTTGGCGGTCTAATAAGGAGAGGGGTCAGAGGACTGAGCGAGGGAGATGGCAGGCTTTGAAGGGGAAGCCGTCGAACATGCCCCGCACACGAAAAAAAGGCCGAGGGGTATCACCCCTCGGCCTCACACCCGCCTCGTCGAGGCGATTCCTTCCATGGGCGTTACACGTTCGCCTTGGCTCTCTCCTTCCGGATCCAGCCGTAGTACATGTTACTCCGGTTGGGTCCGGCGTCCTCGTAATCAGCCTTGACCTTGGCCAACCCGTCGTTGTGGAAATCCTCCACCGGCCGCATGTCGGCCGTGAGCGGGATATTGTACAACCTCGCAGAGTTGTACCCGAGGATCCCACTCTTGACCGGCCCAAGACTGCACCGTCTGACGGCGATTCGGATACCTCAAGCATCACGCACACCTCGGTTTTTCCAACCCATCCGCTAGCCGACTAACCGCTCGGGGGTCACGGACCCAGCCGCCGCGATCTCCCGCATCTTGGCCGCTGGATCAATCCCCCAGACCTTGGCGGCGTTCAACCCCAGGATCTTTGCCTTGATCTCGTCGGTCAACTGCATGTACCCGTACCCTTTGGCGATCGGCTCCGGGATCTGGAACCGTCGGAAGGCCTCGATCTGCCACTGGGGCGATCCCCAATAGATGGAATCGGTCCCCCAGCAGACGTTGTCGGGGCCAAGGTACGTGACGAGCTGACCCAGGACATGGGCACATTGCTCGGGGGCCCCCACCACGTTCAACGCAAAGGTACTCCCCAGCTCCCCATAGATATTGGTCAGGTAGCCCTTCCACCGTCGGATGTTGGCCAGGTCGCTGAAATAGGGGAAGGCCGAGTGGTAGATGACGAAGTTCAGATCCGGCCAGTCCAGAGCGCACTTCTCCAGGTCGTTCACCCGGGAGTACTTGTCGGCGAACCAGAGGACCTGCAATCCCTTATGGATGCAGATGTGCTTGACACCCAGGCGCCTGGACTTCTCGTAGACCGGGTAGGCCACCCGCTCATCGTCCATGAACCACCCGCCGGGTGTCCCAACCCCATCGGCCGTGTAGCCTTTCCACGCCGAGATCTTGAACTGGCTGACCTGTCGCTCCATGTCGTCCAGGTTGCTTACACCAAGGTTCGGAGCGATCAAGCCATGGGCCAGCATCCTGACGGCGCCCAACTTCATGTTCGCCTCGTCCCGGCTCCTGACCATCTGATCCACCGGATGGGCGTTCAGCTCATCCTTCTCTGCCGGGTTGCCGCTGAGGATGACCATGGAGGTCTCGCTCTCCATGAAGACCTCCCTGAGGAAGTTCGCCTTGTTGAGATCCTTCAACCCCGATCCAGGCACCTGGCCAGCCCGGAGCCCTCCTAAGAGATCGGCCAGCATCTTCAGGTTCGGGTCGGTCACGCCGATCAGGGTGTCAGAGCGGAGGTGATGGGTCTGGATGTCGAAGATGAACTGGCCGCCCATCCTCGCAGCCGCCTCGACGGCCGCGGCCTCATCGGCCGCCTCGACCTCCTCGACGTCGAAGAACTTCATCCCGTAGACCTTATTCATGGCCAGGAAGGCCGCCGCCATCCCACTCGCCGTCTGGAAAAACTCCCGCCGGGAGAGCCCCCGGACCTTCCCGTACTGGTCGGCGTACTCGTTCAGGACATGATCCACATGCCGCTGCTGCCCGGTCTTCGGCATCGGGATGAATTCTTCATTGGTTCTGACCTGGGTGGGGATGGGGGGAATGGGAGGCAGGTCGTCATTTTGTTCGCTCTTCCTAATAGCTCGAATGAACATGGCTCTTCCCTCCTACTCGGCCATATTGGTCCATACCCTCTCCCTCATAGCTGAGCAGCCCTCTGGCATGGAGGAGACCGGGTGCACAAACCTCCCCCTCTCCTCTCGGCCTGAAGGGCCGCCAGGGACAGGATTACCCCTCGCCTCTCCTGTTTTCGGCTGTGCATGGCCGCCTCAAAGAGGGCTTTGGAAAGCCCCCCTTTTGGGCCTCTAATACAAGAAACAGTTTTTTATACAATAAAACAGATGAGCTGTCAAGGAAAAAATGGAGGGATTTCTCCAGATTTTCTGGCGGAGGGAAGAGGTGCTTTCGACCCACTCTCTAACTTGGTCTTTCCCACCAGCGGGTGGATCAACAGCCCATCCATCAGCTCCAAGGCGCACTTCTGGAGGTACTCATGAGAGCGGTGGATGGGGTTCCGGGTCTGAAACCCGACCACACTCCGCCATCCCCGCTCCCTGATGATGGCCCGGGTGTCGACCGGCTCCAGTGTATAG
>JACQHM010000254.1 GCA_016199025.1 Candidatus Methylomirabilota bacterium
ATATCCAACAGGCTCTTGAGCCCGTTTCCAAACCCTCACCCCACCCATCTCACTGGCAGGGCGAGGGAGTGTGGCCTCAAACAGAACGGCCCTTTAGGGCTCACCCTGCCCCAAAGGGCCGTGCACATCCGTTCCTCCCGCTGGACGCTGGTCTGGTTCGCTTGCGGGTCCCCATCGGCCGCCATGACCGCACCCTCCCCCTCCGCGGAACAGGGGGCACCGTCGAAGTAGCCCTATGGTAATCCCTTACCGAGGGAGTGTCAAGCCGAAAGTGGAGCTAGCAGAAATGACTCACCTGTCCAAATACCCCCCTTTGGAGCCAGATAAAGCCAGTAGAAGTGGGGCTAAAGCGCCGGGTTGCCAGGGTCATATAGGGGTTCAAATGGAGCACTCCGGGGGAGTTGAGTCATCTCTGCTAGCAGATCCTGCCAGGATCACAGGGCAATCTTTAAATGAAGCTCTCGCAGTTGGGCCGGCTCCACCGGGGCCGGGGCCTTGGTCAGAAGGTCCTGGGCCCTCTGGGTCTTGGGAAAGGCGATCACGTCCCGTATGGAGGAGGCCCCGGAGAGGATCATGACCAAACGGTCCAGGCCAAAGGCGATCCCCCCGTGGGGGGGGGCCCCGTATTCCAGGGCGTCTAACAAGAAGCCGAATTTCGCCTTCGCTTCGGCGGGACCGATCCCGAGACGCTCAAAGACCCGGCTCTGGACCTCCCGCCGGTGGATCCTGATGCTCCCCCCGCCTACTTCCTGACCGTTGATCACCATATCGTAGGCCTTGGCCCTGACCTTCTCCGGGTCGGCATCAAGCCATGGGAGGTCCTCGTCCATGGGAGAGGTGAAGGGATGGTGGACGGCCGCCCAGCGCCCCTCTTGTTCGTTAAACTCCAACAGAGGGAAGTCGATGACCCAGAGGGGACGGTACTCCCCCTCGGGGATAAGCTTGAGATCCTGAGCCAGTTTCACCCGTAAACGACCTAACGCCTCCGAGACGACGATGGGCTCTCCCGCCACGACCAGGAGGAGATCCCCCTCCTCCCCTTTCAGGCGACCCTGGATTCCATGCAAGACGTCGGGCTGGAAGAACTTGGCCACCGGCGATTGCAGGCCATTCGTCGTCACCTTCAACCAGAGGAGGCCTTTGGCGCCGAACCCTTTGACGAAGTCGGTGAGCCCGTCGAGCTCTGAACGGGAGGAGCCCCCGCAGCCTTTGGTGTTCAGGCCCTTGGCCCAGCCACCCACGGCCAGCGGCTCCGCCACGGCCCTGAACCCCGACCCTCGCAAAAGATCGGTCAGATCCTTAAGCTCCATTTCGAAGCGAAGGTCAGGTTTGTCCAGGCCGTACCGATTGATGGCCTCGGTATACGAGAGGCGCGGGAACGGGCGGGGGAGCAGGATCCCGGCTGCCTGCTCGAAGAGCTCGGCAATCAGCGCCTCCATCAAAGTCAGGATGTCCTCCCGGTCGATGAAGGACATCTCGATGTCGATCTGGGTGAACTCCGGCTGCCGGTCCGCCCGGAGGTCCTCGTCCCGGAAGCACTTGACGATCTGGAAGTAACGATCCAGTCCGGACACCATCAACAGTTGCTTGAAGAGCTGGGGGGACTGGGGGAGGGCAAAGAAGGAGCCGGGATAGAGCCTGGATGGGACAAGATAATCCCTCGCCCCTTCAGGCGTGCTCCTGGTCAACACCGGGGTCTCCACCTCGATGAACCCGTGCCGGTCCAGAAAGGCCCTCACCACCTGGTAGACCCGATGCCGAAGGCGAAGGTTCCGCTGAAGGGGGAATCGGCGGAGGTCGAGGAACCGGTAGGTCAGACGGACATCCTCGGCCGTCTCGATCTCATCCTCGATGGGGAAGACAGGGGGCTTTGCCTCGCTTAAGATCTCGGCCCCCTTGGCCCAGACCTCGATCCTTCCCGTCTGAAGGTGGGGGTTCTCCGTCCCAGGGGGCCGGAGGGCCACGGTCCCCTGGACGGCGATGACGTGCTCCGGCCGCATCTTCCCTGCCAACTCGTGGGCGGACGGCTCTTGCTCAGGGTTGAAGACGACCTGGACGATCCCCTCCCGATCGCGGAGATCGACAAAGATGAGACCGCCATGATCCCTCCGCCTCTGGACCCAGCCCATGAGGACCACCTCCTGGCCCGCATGAGCCTCCCGTAACTCACCACAGTAGTGTGTCCGTTTCATGGCCCTTGTCGTTCAACGAGGCGCTCCACCGCCTCGTCAAGCATGATGGACTTCTGTCCTCCTTCCTTCATATCCTTGAGCGTCACCTGTCCCTTCTTCAGTTCATCCTCTCCCAAGATGAGGCAGTAGCGGAACTTTTCCTTGTTGGCCTGGCGGAGTTGCCCTTTCAAGCTCCTCCCCTCGACATCGAGGGTCGCCCGGACCCCTTTCTGCCGGAGGGCCTGGACGATCCAGAAGCCCTTTTCCCACGCCTCCCTCCCTAAGGTGGCGACATAGACCCCCTGGAGCGCGGCAGCCGCCTGAAGGTCTTTCGGCAGGGAGGCCACAACCCGTTCGATGCCCATGGCAAAGCCGATCCCGGGTGTCGGGGGGCCCCCCAGGGCCTCGACCAACCCATCGTAACGACCCCCTCCTACGAGGGCGTTCTGGGCACCGAGGGTTTTGTTCACGAACTCAAAGGTCGTCCTGGTGTAATAATCCAGCCCTCTGACCAGCCGGTCGTTGATGACGTACTTCACGTCCAGGAGGTGGAGGAGCTCTTCAAGTCTTTTAAAATGTTCAGTGCAGGGCTCGCAGAGGAACTGGATCGGCTTCGGCGCCCCCTCGACCACCCTTCGGCAGCCCTCGTTCTTACAGTCGAGGATCCGAAGAGGGTTCCGGCGGAGCCGCATCCGGCAGTCCTCGCAGAGTTCCGGCTCCCTCGCCAGCATGGAGGCGACAAAGTGCTCCCTAAAACGGGGCCGGCAGCCCGGGTCCCCAATGCTGTTCAGGTGAAGCTCCACTTCCTGGATCTCAAGCTCATGGAAGAACTGCTGAAGCAGGGCCAGAAGCTCAGCATCAACAGCCGGATGGTCAGAGCCGATGGCCTCGGCACCGATCTGGTGGAACTGGCGGAACCTCCCAGCCTGGGGGCGCTCGTGGCGGAACATGGGGCCAATATAGTAGACCTTGACGAGGGAGGCCCTGGCGCTGAGGTTGTGCTCGAGATACGCCCTGATCACCGGGGCCGTTTCCTCCGGCCTGAGCGTCAGGCTCTCCCGGCTCTGATCGAGGAAGGTGTACATCTCCTTCTCAACAATGTCGGTCCCCTGCCCGATTCCCCTGATAAAGAGCTCTGTTTTCTCGAAGATGGGAGTACGGATTTCGGTGTAGCCGTAGGTATGGAAGATCGAGCGGGCTACTTCCTCGACACGCTGCCACTTGCCGATCTCATCGGGGAGGATATCCGGTGCTCCCCTCACCCCCTTGATCATCGGAACCTTCCCTCACCTTTTCTCAATGAAGAGACGGAACACCCCTCGGCTTCCAGACCTTTCTCGATGGACGATGGTTCTTAGATGGGAGATGTCAAGGGAACGGACGCCCGAGGGCGCCGCCTCGCTGAAGCATCGGCGGCACCAAATGGATCGGCCTGAGGCGAGGCGATCCGGGACCGCGAGGTCGCTGGCGAGGCTTTGGAGGCGCCCTCCTGGTACGTCGCACAAGCGTAAGCGACCGACCGACCGGCAGGGAACAGAGTGAGGCGACAGTTGTGGCCAGGCATTAGTAGAGGGGGGCTCGGTCGAAATGGTGACTGGCCTCGATGAAGCGGATGGTCCCCGACCGGAGGCGCATCACCACCGAGTAAGTCCTGGCCCCTCCCCCGAAGAAGCGGACGCCTCGGAGGAGGTCGCCGTCCGTCACCCCGGTGGCAGCGAACATGACATCCTTCCCACGGATCAGATCAAGCAGCTTGTAGACCTGGTCGATGTCCCTGATGCCCATCTTCAGGGCCCGATCGACCTCCTCGCCATCCCTTGGCCGGAGCCTGGCCTGCATGTCCCCCCCCAGGCACCGGAGCGCCGCCGCCCCCAGGATCCCCTGGTACACTCCCCCGATGCCCATCAAGACATCGACCTCCGTCCCTTCGAAGGCGGTGGCGATGGCCGCCTGGAGGTCGCCGTCCTGGAGGAGCTTGATCCGGGCCCCCGTCCCCCGCACCTTTTGGATCAGTTCGGCATGGCGAGGCCGGTCCAGGATAGCCACCGTGAGATCCTCGACGTGGCAGCGCATGGCCTCGGCGATCCGGTGGAGGTTCTCTTCAGGGCCTTTCTTGAGATCAATGGCCTTCGCCGCCTTAGGGCCAACGGCAATCTTCTCCATATAGGTGTTGGGCAGCCTTACGAAGGTATCCTTCTCGGCGATGGCTACGGCCGCGATGGCGTTGGCCCTCCCCTCGGCCACGATGTTCGTCCCTTCGAGAGGATCGAGGGCCACATTCACCTCCGGCGGGTTCCCCGTCCCTAACTTTTCGCCGATATAGAGCATGGGGGTTTCACCCCTCTCCCCCTTGCCGATGACCACCGTCCCGTCGAAATCGACAGCATCGAAGGTCCGCCGCATGGCGTCCACTGCCGCCTGGTCGGCCGCCTTCTCGTTTCCTAACCCCATCCAGCGGGCTGAGGAGAGGGCGGCAGCCTCCGTGACCCTCACCGCCTCCAAGGCCAGGTTCCGTTCCACAGGGCCTCCTCGTCAGGGACCCGAGAAAACGTGAGAAACCATGCCCCTTTACGGGATGGAGTATAAATAAAGACCCCTTCTACTGTCAAGGAAAAGTTCGCCCCAGCCATCCTGACCCTTGATGGCATAGGGCTTGCCGGAGGGGGAGGAAGCCGCAACCCCACGTCAGAAGGGACTTTTTCAAGCCTGACGCGGGGTTGTCTTCTTTCGGGAAGTGTGATAGAGTGCGATGGAAAGCGATGATTTGCGATGGTGAACTAGCACCAGAACTGACATCAGTTTGGGGGTGTGACGATGAGCGATGAGGCAGGAATCCTCTTGTTGGGGATTGGCCAACTCCTCGGCCTCCTCGTTTCTATCGGCGGCTTTTGGTTGATGAGCCGGAACTTCCGTGAAGTCAGCCGGATTCAACGGGCCATTGCCGGGTTGATTGTCCAGGAATCGGAGAAGCTCCAAGCCCTGCTCCGGGAGGCATCCGGGTAAGGGGTTCCTGGCATCAGGGAGGGAACTGGGATGCGATACTTCAAAGTGATCGTGGAGAAGCATGCTGAGGGCTATGTGGCCTATCCCCTGGGGCTCAAAGGGGTCGTGGTCGGCGAAGGCGAGATCTACGAGGAGGCCTTGGCAGATGTGAAATCCGCGATCCGCTTCCACATCGAGACCTTTGGGCAGGAGGTGCTGGAAACCGAGGCTCCCTCTCCCCTCTGATGGCATAAGGCTTGCATTCTAACACGATCGGCGTCATAATTGCCTAAAACCTGTCCGCCTGCCCTTGTCCTATAGCTCTACAGTGGGACATCCCAAATTTGACGAGGAGGTCCGCCATGGAAGCGAATGCCCACAAAAGCGCCCGGATTCTGGTCGTTGATGACCGCCCCCAGAACCTCGAGCTGATCCAGGCCTACCTCGAAGGTGAAGGATATGAAGTCATCACTGCCCGAAACGGACAGGAGGCGCTCGCAAAGGCCTCCGAAGAGGAACCAGACCTCATCCTGCTAGACGTCATCATGCCTGACCTCTCCGGTTATCAAGTGTGTGAGCGGCTGAAGGGGAATGAGAAGATCGCTTCCATCCCCGTGATCATCGTCACAGCCCTCCATCAGATGGAGGAGAAGCAAAAAGCCCTGGAGGCCGGGGCGGACGATTTCCTGAGTAAACCCGTGGACCGGATCGAGCTCCTGACCCGGGTAGGATCCCTCTTAAAGGTACGGCATTTGGGAAAAGAGCTGGACAGGACCCTGGCATACCTTCACGAGCTGGATGCTGCCCGCCATCAGGAGGCGGCGAGGCCAAGGATGGCTACCCCGCCCGTCGAGGGCCTTAAGCCGCCGGTTTCAGGGCTAGCCCTCGAAGGAGCCCACGTTCTCATCATCGACGATGAGAAGGCCATACGGGACATCTACAAGGACCTCCTGGTCAGCTTCGGGTACCAGGTCAGCACTGCCGGGAACGCCCGGGACGGCCTGAACAAGGTCCGGGAGACCCCCTTTGACGCCATCCTCCTGGACGTCATGATGCCGGGGATGTCAGGGTTAGACGCCCTGGCATCCTTGAAGGAGCTCGCTCCCCATGTCCCCGTGATCATCATCACCGCCAACCCCACCTCCCAGAACGCCATCACGGCCCTCCGGCATGGGGCCTTCGATTTCATTGTCAAGGGGTCCAAGGTTGAGGCGATCGTGCATTCGGTCCGGCGGGCGGTGGAACGCTACCGTCTAGAGCTCCGGAATACTCAGCTCCTCCAGGAACTGAAGCGTAAGATAGACGAGCTTCTGAGGGAGAAAGGGGAAGGGATATGAGGGAGAGAGAGGCAGGCGCGGAACCCCCTCCGAAGATCCTGGTGGTGGATGACGTCTACGAGAACGTGGCGCTTCTCGACGCGTATCTCTCCGGGGCAGGGTACCAGGTGGTGAAGGCCTACGACGGCCAAGAGGCCCTCCTCCAGGCCGAACGGGAATCCCCCGACCTGATCCTCCTCGACATCATGATGCCGAAGCTGAACGGCTACGAGGTGTGCCGGAAGCTAAAATCGGACCCACGGACCCTCTTCATCCCTATCGTCATGATCACTGCCCTCCGGGAGCAAGAGGAACGGATCAAAGGGATTGAGGCAGGGGCCGACGAGTTTCTCATCAAACCTTTCAACAAGCAGGAGCTGATGGCCCGGGTCCGGTCTCTCCTCCGAGTGAAAGCGCTCCACGATCAGGTAGAGGCCTCTAACAGGCTTCTGGAGCAGAAGGTGGCCGAGCGGACGGCGGAGCTCCAAAGGGCCCTGGAGGAGCTAAGGACCCTTGATCGGATGAAGACCCAGTTCGTGTCCAATATCTCCCACGAGCTCCGGACCCCTTTGACGCCCATCATGGGATATCTCGGAACCATGCTGCAGGGGAGCCTCGGCCCCTTGAGCCCTGCCCAGCAACGAGGGCTTGAGACCATCAAAGAGAGCGTAGAGCGTCTCCATAAGCTGATCGACGATCTCTTAGGCTATGTGAGCATGGAAAGCAGCCGCCTGAAGCTCAACCGACGACAGGTCCATCCCCTGGAGCTTCTCCGGCAAGCGTGGGAGAGAGCTCTACCCCTGGCTAAGGCCAAGGGCCAGACCCTCTCTCTCTCGATCCCCGAAGACCTCCCCTTTGTCTGGGCCGACCCCGAGGAGCTCCTCAGGGCCCTCCACCACCTCCTGGAAAACGCTATCAAGTTCACCCCCCAGGGTGGCTCTGTGACCCTCGCCGTCCAAGCCCTCAGCAGGTCACCGATAGTCCGTGGTGAGAACCTACCGGCGAACCGCCACCAGCTTCCAGCCATCGAAATCAGCGTCTCAGACACGGGGCCTGGGATCCCCGAGGATCAACTCGATCGGATCTTCGATCGTTTCTATCAGATGGATGGTTCCATCACCAGGGAGCACGGCGGGATGGGGATCGGCCTGACCATCGTCAAGCAGATCCTCGAAGCCCACGGGTCCCGCGTCGAGGTGGAAAGCCGTCCCGGCCAAGGTTGTACCTTCCGATTTCTCCTCCCTGTCGCAAAGCAGAACAACGAAACGGCCAGTGGCTAGTGACCAGATTCTAGCCCGTAGGAGCGGCTTCCAGCCGCGACCAAATCGCGCCAAGATGGCGCTCCTACTGGATACATTATTTACCTGGAGCTGTACTAAGGAAGGGGGGCTTCCATCTTAACCATAAAGCTGC
>JACQHM010000265.1 GCA_016199025.1 Candidatus Methylomirabilota bacterium
AAGCCCCGCTGCCCCTTGCCGATGGGGGTCATCAAATCCATGACCCTCATGGAGATCTCGTCCGAAGTCGTCTCCAGGCGGATCCGCTCGTTGGGGAACAGGGGGGTCAAGTTATCGAAGAGGATTTTGTCCTTGACCAGCTCGGGGTTCTCGCCGTTGACCGCCTCGACCTTCAGGAGGGCGAAGTAACGCTCCCCTTCCTTAGGCGGCCTGACCTGGCCCGCCACGGTGTCCCCGGTCCGAAGATCAAAACGCCGGATCTGGGAAGGGGAGACGTAGATGTCGTCTGGGCCGGGGAGGTAGTTGTAGTCAGGCGAGCGTAAGAACCCGAACCCGTCTGCCAGAACCTCCAGGACCCCTTCAGCGAAGATCAGGCCGTCCTTCTCGGCCTGAGCCTCCAGGACCTTAAAGATCAACTCCTGCTTTCTCAAGCCACTCGCCCCTTGGACCCCGAGGGACCGGGCGATAGACGTCAGCTCGGAAATGGTCTTCTCTTTCAATTCCGCCAGGTTCATCGATACCCCCTCACTAGATAGGATGGTGTTCTTAAAGGAAAAACGTCGTCCCTCTCTACCGGGATCCCGTCGAGGTTGGCTCATCGACACGATGGGTAAGGATCAAGGAGTGTGGTCAAACGACGCCCTGCAAGGTTCTCCTGGGAAGGCGAGAGCTCAAGGATCGGATGATACGGGATGTTCGCTACAGATCTCCAGCAAGCATACGGATCAAGTCTCGCTGGTCAGTTGATTTTGGGAAGCGTAGACGGAATGGAAGTTTAGGGAATGCGTTTCGTTTCAATCCTCGCCCGGCCCAAAGGCTAGGCGCTCCTTCAAGACGTGAGGAATCCGACAGCTCAGTGTTAAAGATAAACAGCCGCCGCCCTCTTGTCAAGTGTTTTTTGCAGGTCATCCTTTACTTCTCCTCCTAGAAAGAGTATAGTACAAGAGTGGTTCCTTGAAGGAGGTCAGCATGCGCCGACGATCAGCCCTTTTTGGTCTCGCCCTGCTCTTCCTCGTGGGAAGTTCTGTCTCAGAAGCGGGAACCCTTCCCAAGCTTATCCTTTCTTTGGGGAGGGACGGCTACCTGCCTCAGGCCGCCGTGGAGGACGGCACGGGGGCTGAGGTGAGACGGGAAATGGGGGAGTTTCAGCTCACGGATTTCTCCCTGGTCATCCTCTCGAACCTCAGTTTTGGAAGCCTCCCCCTTGAGATCCGGGATGGCCTTGGAGAGTTTGTGAACAAAGGGGGCACCCTCCTGATCACGGGGGGCACCCAATCCTTCGGGAGCGGCGGCTATCAGGCCATTGCCTCCCTCCTCCCCTTCACGATCCGGGCCGCGAACGATTGGGCCTTCAAATCCTTCCGCGCGCCTGTCCCGCTTCAGGCCGGTCATCGAAGCATCGCCGGCATCACCTTTCCCCCCATCGGGGGCTTCAATGACATGAACCCGAAGCCGGGAGCCGTCGAGATCCTCCAGTACGCTGGTGGAGGGAGGGCCGGATTTCCCGCTCCCCTCATCGCGGAGCGGCGCGTTGGCTCCGGCCTGGTCCTGGGGGTCGCCTTCGACCCTAACGAGCTGGCCTCCTGGTCTGACCGCCATCGCTTCGCCGTCACCGTTGTCCAGCACCTCATGGAGAACTCGAAGCTGGGGCCGCCCAAACCGCCTCGCTGACCTGATTTTGGATGGCCGATTTGGGATTTCGGATTGAAAGACGGGTGCATACTTCCCAAATCTGAAATCCGCAATCCCAAATCCAAAATGCTGAGAGCTGATGGCTGAAAGCGGAACCCCTACGCTTGGAAAAGGCTTGACAGGGACAGCTCCTGGATCTATCCTCACCTTAACGATGGATTCCTAGGGTATCGCCCTCATTCCCCGACGGATCGGTGAGGCTCACTGACCTCCCAAGGAGGAAGGGCCATGCAGATCACCAAAGAGATGACCATCCTAGAGGTGGTGATGCGATATCCGCAGACCATCCCGGTTTTCAACCGCTACGGGATCGGATGCATGGGGTGCTCGGCCTCCCAGTATGACGACGTCGCCACAGGGGCCAGGGTCCATGGGCTCGATGCCGATCAACTAGTGAAGGATCTGAACGAAAGCATCGCCGTCCAGAATTAGATGTTAGATGTCGGATGTTGGATGTTGGACAGATCCTTGGCGAGTTGGCCGCGCGGAATTCAACCCTGAAACATCCAGCATCTAGATCTAACATCCACCTGCGGAGCGAGAGATGTTCGGGACCCTCAAAAGGGATATTCGCGCAGCCTTAGAGCGGGATCCTGCCGCCAGGAGTGCCCTGGAGGTCATCCTCTGCTACCCCGGCCTTCACGCCCTCTGGTGCTACCGTCTCGCCCACTGGCTCTGGACCCATGATCTGAAGCTCCTGGGCCGCTTCGTCTCCCACCTGGGCCGCTTCCTCACCGGGATTGAGATCCACCCTGCTGCTGAAATAGGCGCCGGCCTCTTCATCGACCACGGGATGGGGGTGGTCATCGGCGAGACCTCAGAGATCCAGGAGAACGTGACGGTCTATCAAGGGGTTACCCTTGGCGGGACCAGTCTGGAGAAGAAGAAACGGCATCCGACCATCGGGAACAACGTCATCATCGGGGCGGGGGCCAAGATCCTCGGCCCCTTCAAGGTAGGGGATGGCAGCAAGATCGGCGCGGGGTCGGTTGTCGTGAAAGAGGTCCCTCCAAACTCGGTGGTGGTCGGCGTCCCAGGACGGGTGACCTTCCGGGACGGCAAGCGGGTCGAGACCGACTTCGACATGACTGACCTCCCCGATCCGGTCGCCAAAGGCCTCCAGTGCCTGCTCGAGCGGGTGCAGCAGCTCGAAAAGGAACTGGAAAAGCTGAAGCGGGAGCTCCACCTCCCCTCCCATCGTTCCTCCGTAAGCATCCAGCCCGAAACCTCCAGCTATCAGCCACAGAGAAGTAGAGGGGAGTGACCCAGCGCCAATCTAAGAGGGATGGCAGCTACAGGGGTGGCTCCACCGGCTCGTTCGGGTCGAGCCTGTGGAAGACCAGGCCGCTTAAGAGCTTCGGATAGAAGAAGGTTGACTTGGGCGGGAGGCGCTCACCGACCAAGGTTGCCACTTGGACCTCGGAGATCTTGGTAGGATTTAAGAAAAAGGCCAATCGGTACGCCCCCTGCTGGACCAGGCGGATGGCCTCGGCTCCGTCTCGCGTATAGGCGATCTCTCCCTCCTCCAAAGAGGCCTTGTCCAGACCCAGGATCCCTTCAATGAGGAGGTGGTGGAGGAGGGTCACATCTGTCCACTGGGAGCCCTCCGGCCTGCCTCCAATGCCCGCTAAGAGCCTCTCGTCCTTCAAGATGAGCAGGTAACAGTCCTCCCCGTCATACATCCCGATGATCCGACGCTTCTCCCCCAACCGCTCCATCTCCCCAATGACCTTTCCGATCTCTCCCTCCTCTCGAAGCGGTCTGGCCTGGATGTCGAAGAATCGCCCGACCGCTTCCAGGAACGGATCGGAGCTGGGGAAGGGAAGGGTCCGAAGGAGGCGATGGGTCGGGAGGATCACCAGGTCTGGATCATGGGAGGAGACCAACGTCATCATGACGTAGTTGTAGGATCGTGTGGCCTTGACTTGAGGAGGGGCAGGATCAGCGGCCGAGAGCTCATCCCGGAAGGCAAGGGCTGTCTCGTAGCGGTGATGGCCGTCGGCGATGAAGACCCTCTCCTCCTTGAAGGCCCTCGCCACCTGACGAATCTTCACAGGGTCAGAGAGCCGCCAGAGCTGATGGCGAACCCCATCATCGTCGGTAAGATCGATAAAGGCCTCCTCCCCCATCGCCTCCTCGAAGGTCTGCTCCACCGGTTCGAGGGTGGAAGGGTAGCAGGCAAAGACAGGGTCCAGGTTGGCCTGGCAGGCCCGCATCAACAAGAGGCGGTCCCTTTTCGGCTTGGAAAAGGTCCGCTCATGAGGAAAGACGCGCCCCTCCTCGTAAGGGCTTAAGCGGACGATAGGGATGACTCCCCGCCTTCGCCGCTCCTTCCCATCCCTTGGATGCACGAAGCGCTCCTCGGAGAGGTAGAGGCAGGGGACAGGGTCCTGGACAAGGATCCCTTCCTCGAGCCAACGGCGGAAGAATTCCCCGGCCCTCGTGTACCGGTTCAGGCGCTCGTCATCGCCGGGGAGCTCCTGCCCCAGAATCAGCCTGATGACATTGTATTCGTGCCGGGCATAGTACCGGAGCTGCCCCTCGGCGGAAATAACGTCATAGGGGGGGGCGACCACCGCTGTGAGATCCCAAACCTTCTCCGGGTTGTACCGAACCCCCCGGAA
Source organism: Candidatus Methylomirabilota bacterium (assembly GCA_016199025.1). Taxonomy (GTDB): domain Bacteria; phylum Methylomirabilota; class Methylomirabilia; order Methylomirabilales; family JACQHM01; genus JACQHM01. The sequence goes on from JACQHM010000265.1 coordinate 4,317, forward strand.
GGGAGCGATGGTCAAGGTCGACATCTAAACGAGCCCCCACTCCTTCAGCACGCTCAAAAGCGGTGGCAAGGGCTCCTGCCAGAGCCACTCGACCCTCAGCCATAACCCTGCCAGCACGGTACTGCGATAGAGGCCGTCACCCCCGACCGGCACCAGGCGATAAATGCCATCCTCCCCACGCTGATAGAATTCGGCTTGCTTCCGCAAGGGGTCAATCAACCAGTATTCGCGCACGCCGCCTTGCTCGTATTCGTAGAACTTCTCCCCCCGGTCGCGGGCGCGGCTGTCAGGGCTGATGATCTCCACCACCAGGTCGGCAGGACCTTCCAGGTAGATCTCCTTGAGTCGGGCAAGATGCTCGCGGGCAACGAAGAGAATATCGGGTTCCCGCCCGGGTAGGTCCGGTCCCGTCTTCATCTGAAACGGGGCAAAGAAAATCATGCCACGGTTATGCGCTTCCACGAACGCACTCAGGATAGTTACGAGAAACCGTGTGACGCTTTGATGAACACGCGAGGCGGGGCTTAACATAATCACCTCCCCGTTGACCCACTCTGCCCACGTGTCCTCGTCTGCCCAGGCGAGGAAGTCTTCATACGTCATCTTCGGAGGCAGCGAGGGAGAGGGGGATGCTCTCAACGGCTCGTGTTTGATCTCTTGGGCCATGCGATCTCACCTCCGTCGTCACGACAACACGGTCTTCGGCGACGGCCCAGGCAAGGATTTCATCTTCATACACAAAGTAATCCTCCACCAAGGGGATGTCAACCCCAAAAGTCGATTGACCGCCAGGGTTTGGGCTGGTCATGGCCGCTATCCTGTGGTAAGCTCTTTCCACCAATTCCAACAACAGGCGAAGGAGGAAAAAGAAAGGAGAGAACATGGCCGGTTCAGAAAGGGAGGTCCTCATCACGCCGGAGGTCGGCG
>JACQHM010000266.1 GCA_016199025.1 Candidatus Methylomirabilota bacterium
GGAAAACCGCACGCCGGGATCTGTGCGGGGGCGGTCGGGTAACTGGCCGTCCTACCGCGATGACCGTGGTATGGAATCAGAAACTGAAAGTGTTGCCTTTATCATTCTAACGGTCCTTGGATCATACGCGCTGTTGGGGGCCTGCTTTCTCGCTTTAGGGGCCTGGCTGAAGCAGCGTAATCCAGAACGGTTTGCTTCGCACTTATCGGCCACAGTTCATTTGCTGGCTGGTTTCGGTTTTACTGTTGGCGTCGGGCTTGCCTGGCTGGCGTATGCAAGGGACCATCCATTGAAGGAAAGACATTTACTGTTACCAGTGATTTTTCCTGCATTGGTGTACGGTTACATCGTTTACTTCGAGCTAAAGGCTACAATTCCAGTGCTCGTCTCGCGCGCTTTCGGGGCGATCTATGCACGGTTCAAGAAGTGAGGTACGGTGTGGATACAGGAGGCGGAGAGCCGGTATGCCGCTTACCGCCGAGAGGCGCTTACGGGGCGGCCGGCCGAGGAGGTCTTTGGTCAACGGTTCACGAATCAATCCCCGGCGATCTGAAGACCTTGAACTAGGAGTGTGGGCGAGCCCGTTCTCCCGAAGAAGCGAAGATCGGCCCCGACCCCGTCCACCTGCTGGAGGAGCTCGAGGACGTTCCCGGCGAGGGTCACCCCGCGAACAGGGAAGGCGATCCTCCCCTCCTCGACCCAGAAGCCTTCCACGCCGATGGAGAAGTCGCCCGAGACCGGGTTGGCCGTGTGCATGCCTAAGGCCGACAGGATGTACAGGCCCCTCCCCATGGCCTGCATCAGGTCCGAAGGCGAGGATTGGCCCGGTTCGATGAACAGGTTGGAGGGCCCCACCTCTGGAGACAACCGATAGCCTGACCTCCTGGCACTGGCCGTTGAGCGGGTGCCGGCTTTGACGGCATGATACGTATCGTAGAGGTAGCCCTGTAAGACCCCGGCGTCAACCAGGATCGTCCGGCAGGAGGGGACCCCTTCGCCATCGCAGGGGGCTGCGAACATCCCCTTCAAGAAGGTCCCATCGTCGATCAAGGTGATCATCTCCGACCCGATCCTCTGGCCGACTTTACCGGCCAACAGGGATTTCCCCTTTTGGACGGCCTCGCCGCTTAAGGCTGAGGCCAGGAGCTCCAGGAAATCCGAGGCCACCCCCGGATCGAGGAGGACGTCCGTCCGGCGCGTCGAGAGGGCCTTGGCCCCAAGCATCCGGACGGCCCGCTCCGCCGCCTTCTTCCCGACCTCCTCCACCCGAAGCTCCTGAAACGAGCGGGCAAAATCGAACTCCCAACCCGTCTCTGCCTCCCCGTCCTCCTCGGCCACGACAGAGGTCGAGGCGGTACAGTAGGTCCCGGAGAAGGAGGCTTGGAGGCCGAGGGAGTTCACGATCAAGGCGTGATAGTCGGCATCCCGATAGGCGGCCTTACGAATCTTCCGGATCCTCGTATCGAAGACTAAAGCCGCCCGCTCTAAGGCCCTGGCCCGATCGATCTTCTCCTCCACCGAGACCTTCTTCAGGGAGGGATCGTGGAGAGGAAGCCAGGGATACTCGGAAAAGGGCTCCGGGAACCGATAGGAAGGATCAGGGGCGGAGGCCTTGGCCGCTTGAAGGGCATCTTCGATCAGTTGATGGAAGGCCCCTTGAGACAGATCGGAGGTAAAGTTGAAGCCCATCCTCCTATCGAGGATGAGGCGAAGGCCGAGGCCGGCCTCGTCCGCCAGGGCGAAGGTGTTCACCTGGCCCTCCTTGACCTCCACGGTGGTCTCCGTGGAGCGGAGCAGGAAGCCCTCCACGGCCTCTGCCCCCGCCGCCAAGGCCTCCTGGATGCCCCGATGCACGTATTGAAGAGATTCGCCGTTCATCGTTCGACGGGCGATGGTTCAAGGGTACGATTCAGCACGTGAGCACCTTCAACGATCACCGTGCCGGCGCCGCCCGGCTTGCCCTCGACCCGCATCTCGATCGGGAGGAACTGCTGGATCAACCAGACGTTCGTCAAGAGATGCTGACTGATCCGGGAAGTGGTCATCGTTGACGTCTCGTGAGCGAGGGCCATCGGGAGGAGGAGCTGATCAGCCAGGTACGAATCGATGGCCGCCCCGCTCTTTAGGAAGGCGAGGAAAGCCTCCACCGCCTCGTCTGCAACCCTTTCCGCCGGCTTTCCCCGCTCTCCCAGGGCGCTGAAACCGGCCCTGGTCCCTTCGAATTCCGCCAAGAGGAAGAAGAACGTCCCCTGTCCTTTGGCACCGGCCTCGAGAAGGTCGATCTGGACGTCCAGCCCTGCTTCCTTCAACCTGATCTGGACCTGGTCTTTTTGCCTTTTGGCGATAGAGACCGGAAGGTTCGCCACGGCCGAGAGACCTCGAATCCTCATGAGGGCACCCCGCTCGCCGGGATTCCACGCCCTGATGGCGTGGATGGGGTGAACGATCCCCTTGACCTCGCCTCCCCCTTTGGGGTAGAACCCCCACCGGACGAGCTCCAATTCGGTCTTGAAGCCCATCATGGCCAGCGTTGGGAGGAGGGCCTCCGTCAAATAGTGGTAGGGAGGACTCCAGGGGACATGGGTTCCTCCGGAAAGGGCCAGCCGGGATAGGCGTTCGGCGGAGGCTAAGGGGAGGAGGATCGCCTGAAGGACCAGGGAGATGGCCCCGGCGGTGCCCACATCGAAACGGTACTCTCCAGCCTGTACCTCACCCGGCGAGAAGCGGAGATGGGTCGAACTTAAGGTCGCCCCTTGGACCTCTGCCCTCGTGATCGTCGTCAGGGCGTTCACCGCGGTCAGATGTTGGGCCTGGAGTCCGGGGTTCTTCCGCCCAGCCCTGATATTCGTAACCTCGATCGGCACCCCCAGGATGGCCGAGAGGGCGAGGGCCGTCCTCAAGACCTGTCCGCCCCCCTCACCGTAGGAACCGTCTATCCGCAGCATACGAACATCTTCACGCACCAAAGCGGCGCTGGCGCTGTTGGTAGCTCCTGATAGCCCGTAAGAGATCGATCTTCCGGAAGGCCGGCCAGAAGGCGTCGCAGAAGTAGTACTCGCTGTACGCGCTCTGCCAGAGGAGGAAGCCGCTTAAGCGGATCTCGCCGCTGGTCCTGATGATCAGATCGGGATCGGGGAGGTCGTAGGTGTAGAGATGCTTGCTGATCTCATCAGGAGTAATCTCCTCAATGATCTTGGAGAGAGACTCGTTTCGCTCCATTCTCCACCGGAGGAGGCTTTTCACGGCATCCACGATCTCCTGCCTCCCTCCATAGCCAACGGCGACATTCAAGAAAAACGCGTCATAGGTCCGGGTCGCCTCCTCCGCCGCCCGGATCGCTTGCTGAGTGGATACCGGCAAAAGCTCCAACTGTCCGATGGATCTGATCCTCATCCGGCGCTGGTGGACCCGTGGATCCGTAACCAGCTCCCTCATCTTCCGCTCGATGAGATTGAGGAGGCCTTGGGTCTCCCGAGGGTCCCGGTTCAGGTTTTCGGTCGAAAGGATCCAGATGGTCACCATCCGGATCTCTAGCTCCTCGCACCACAAGAGGGTTTGCTCCAGCTTCTCGGCCCCCCGGCGATGCCCCTCCAGGACATCCGCCAAGCCGTGCTCCCTCGCGAACCGGCGGTTCCCATCGAGGATGAGGCCGATGTGGCGGGGCATCTCTCCCCGCCTCACCTCCCGAAGGAGGGTGTTTTCGTAGAGATGGTAAATGAGCCTTTTGAGCCCCATGAATTACCCCTGGGCCTTCTTGGCGGCCTTGTCCAGGAACTTGGAGAGGTTCACCACAAAGCGCTCGTGCTCCCCTTCGGCGATCTTCTCCTTCTGATCGTAGGCCTCGACCTCGAAGAGGAGGCGGCGGCCGTCCACCTCCTTTACCCGGGCCATGACCTTCACCCTCATCCCGATGGGAGTCGCGGCAAGATGCTTGACGGCTACCATCGTCCCCACGGTCCCCTGGCCCTCTTCCAGATGCGGATGGACAGCGACGATGGCGGCCTCCTCCATCCAGGCCACCAGCACGGGCGTAGCGAAAACCTCCACCCTCTGGTTGCCGAAACGGCTGGCCGCCTCCTCCTTTGTCACCATTCGCTCGATCTCCCCCGTTTGCCCCTTCGTAACCTCCATCGTCACCTCCCTTCGGCCTTCTGAAGATGAAGCCTTCTGATCACCTTTAGCCGAAGCTGATTCTTACACTTCGCCCCTCGGGATGTCAAGGAAAAGCCGGATTCAGCTCTTCAGCGTAGGGTCTCCTTTACCTCTTGTTCTCTTGGAGGGACTTGATGAAGTCACAGGGCCGTTTGCCAAAAGGGTCTTCACCGATCTTGCCCTTCACGTCCATGTGTTCATCGCCGTCGGTATCACCCCAGGCCTCCCTCGTCTCCAGGTTGACGATCAGAAAGGCAGGAGAGTCCCCCTTCAGATGAAAGGTCCTGATCGTGTTCCGATCCCAGCCCCGCATGACGAACGTCGCGGCCACGCCGCTCCCCTCCTCCGAGCACTCTAACTGATGGACCGTGTAAAGGGCTTTGGGCTTCGGTTCCCCCAGGTGCTCGGCTGAGGCCTTCCCTGGGGGAGTTGCAGCAAACAGCGGGATCACGGCAGCCGCGAGGACAGGTTTCCAGGAGCCCATGGGTCTCCTCCTTTCTGGTTGAGGGGTGTCCGGAGGATTATACCGCAGAATAGGGAGGGGTTGAAGGGATCGCCGATGGAACCCCTTTCCGCATCGGGGGTGTCTCCTGGCTCAAGCTGGAAGGATCTTGAGCGGGAGCATGGAGGAAACGTATCAAGGCCACGCTGTCACACAACTGTCCAACCATCTCTTTGGCTAGCGGCCACGCCGTTGCTGAAATATCGCAACATCGTGAGGGCATCTGGCCAAAGCGACCAATCAGAGCGGAGGCGCTAAAGGCATGTTAGCCGATGCGCACGCCGGTCGGTCTCTTCCGTAAATGGCCATACTTCTGGCGCAGCAACTCAAGTTGCTGCTCCTTCGTCAATCCGGATAACTTCGCCTCAGCCTGCTTCTGCAAACGACGCTTCAACTCGACGGCATCAAGAGATTTCTTCTTCATCTAACACCTCCCGCGGACTACGAATCTCTATGATTGAGTATCCTAATTTGAGATTGATGGCCTGATATAGACGAAGAGGGAGGCCGGGGGGGCCGTGGGCAGCATTCCCCAGGGTTCGTCGCGAGACTCCTGACAGAGGACTCCTCAGCCGGATCATGGTTCCTAGGTATCCCATCTCCTTCTCCCTGTCAAGTTTTTTTGCCAGAGCTCCGATGGCTGTTCACGCCCCTGTCTCACATGATCCCCCCGAGGCCCAAAGTCAGCGAGGATAGCCTTCTCTCTTTGTCTGCTCTGTGTCAGGGCTGTTCAGTTTTCCAGCTCGATGCCGATGAGGGCCAGGGCTGCCCAGGGCTGGGCGGCAAAGCGGCGACAGGCAGCAGCGATGTTGGTCTCGCCCGCCCAGCGGATCAGCCCA
>JACQHM010000258.1 GCA_016199025.1 Candidatus Methylomirabilota bacterium
ATCTTCGTGACCTTCCCTTTCGTGGCGCGCGAGCTGATTCCTCTCATGCAGGCCCAGGGGACCGAGGAGGAAGAAGCTGCCCTCGTCCTTGGCGCCAATGGTTGGCAGACGTTTTGGCGCGTCACCCTGCCGAACGTCAAATGGGGCCTGTTGTACGGGGTGATCCTTTGCAATGCGCGCGCCATGGGTGAGTTCGGCGCCGTCTCGGTGGTGTCGGGACACATCCGGGGCTTAACCAATACCATGCCCCTCCATGTCGAGATCCTGTACAACGAATACAACCTTGTCGCCGCTTTCGCCGTCGCCTCGCTACTTGCCCTGCTCGCGCTGGTGACGCTGGTCGCCAAGAGCCTGGTGGAATGGAAATCCCAACAACCATTGCTTTCCCATGAAAGGGCCGGCCTACGAGGAGATGCCGCATGAGCATTGAGGTTCGTCGCATCAGCAAAACCTTTGGCGATTTCACCGCGCTGAAGGGTGTCAGCCTGCAGGTAGGGACGGGCGAACTGGTTGCACTTTTGGGGCCATCCGGCTCGGGCAAAACGACGCTCTTGAGGATCATCGCAGGCCTGGAAGTCCCGAACAGTGGCACGATTCTTTTTGACGGCGAGGACGCAACGGACCAGAGTGTCCGTGCGCGGCAGGTGGGCTTTGTGTTCCAACACTACGCCTTGTTCCGGCACATGACCGTCTTTGAAAATATCGCCTTCGGTCTCAGGGTCAGGCAGCGTCACATACGACCTTCCAAGGGCGAAATCCGTGACAAGGTCTCTGCACTCCTCAAATTGGTGCAACTGGATTGGTTGGCGGATCGCTACCCCTCCCAACTCTCCGGTGGTCAGCGCCAGCGCGTCGCGCTGGCCCGGGCGCTGGCGGTCGAGCCCAGGGTGCTTTTGCTCGATGAGCCCTTCGGCTCGCTGGATGCGAAGGTCCGGCAGGAACTGCGCCGGTGGCTCCGACGGCTCCATGACGAGATCCACGTCACCAGCGTCTTCGTCACCCATGACCAGGAAGAGGCACTGGAGGTGGCCGACTGCGTGGTGGTGATGAATGAGGGGCAGGTTGAGCAGGTTGGCACGCCTGAGGAGGTCTACGATCACCCGGCCAATCCCTTTGTTTACAACTTCCTCGGCGGGGTGAATCTCTTTCACGCCCGCGTCCACCAGGGGCGGGTGCGACTCGGAGCCCTCGAGATCGAGGCGCCGGAACATGCCGAGGCCCAGGATGCCCCGGCGGTCGCCTACGTGCGGCCCCACGACATGGAAATTGAACGCGATCACAATGGCGCGGAGGCCATCGAGGCCATCGTCCTCCACATCTACGCTGTCGGACCGGTAGTACGCCTGGAACTGAAAAGGTGTGATACCGGCGACCTGATCGAGGCCGAACTGAGCAAGGAGCGCTACCAGGAACTGAAGGTGCAGGCCGGGGACCTCGTGTTCGTCAGGCTCCGACATCTGCGGGTCTTTGTGAGCGAGTATTCAATATGAGCCCGATGGCCCCCTTCTTTCGCGGCGGGAGGAGGCCGCCTGGATCAGGGCTTGAAAGAGAGCCAGTTGTTCGGGATGCTTCCTGATCATCCGTTCGGGGTGCCACTGGACGGCCAAAAGGAAGGGGTAGTTCTCGGCCTCGACCCCCTCGACGACGCCGTCGTCGGAGAATGCGACGGCCTTTAAGGGAGGCGCCACGTCCTTCAGGAGCTGGTGATGGGTGCTGGTGACGTCAAAGGCCGAGCGTCCAAAGACCTTCGCCAGGTGGCTTTCGGGTTGAAGGTTTACCTTGTGGATTAGCGTATAGCGCTTTTCCCTGGAAGAGTGGTGATAGGGCAGGGTCCCAGGGCGGTAGCTCAGGTCTTGATAGAGGGAGCCCCCCAGGACAACGTTCAGGAGCTGAATCCCCCGGCAGATGCCAACGATCGGGATTTGCCGGTCGAGGGCCGCCTGTGCCAGCTCCAGCTCAAAATGGTCCCGGTCCTGGTCGATCCGGCCGCAACGTTCCTCGATGGGCTCGCCGTAGAACGAGGGATGGATGTCCTCCCCCCCTGTAAAGAGGAGGCCATCGACAGCATCGAGGAGCTCGTCCAAAGTAGGGGCGGGTTTGAAAGCCGCCCCTACATGGATTGTGGGCAGGATCAGGGGAAGGCCCCCGGCCTGGGCAGTGGCCCGGGAGTAAGGTTCAGGGACATACTCCCAGCGCTCACCCCCTTCCTCGTGATGCCAACTGGTGATCCCGATCCTTGGCCTCATCGCTTGATCACCTTTCCTGCTCTTACGTTCGTGTGGTCCCCCTCCTCGACGGTGACCACCCCGTTCACCAGGACGTAGTGGACGCCCTCCGGGTAACGGATCGGCTCCTCGTAGGTGGCCGTGTCCTTCACCCGATCCGGGTCGAAGAGGACGAGGTCGGCGAAGCACCCTGGCTGGATCAGGCCCCGGTCCTTAATCCCGAAGCGTCGGCAGGGGTCCCCCGTCATCTTCCGGATGGCCACAGGAAGATCCAAAAGCTTCTCCTCCCGAACATACTGTCCGAGCACCCGAACGAAGGTCCCGAAGGTCCGGGGATGGGGCCTCCCGCGGGAGAGGGGTCCGTAGTGATCCCGGCAGCCGCTGTCGGAGCCGATCATGACGTAGGGCTTTTGTAAGATCCGCTTCAAGTTCTCCTCGGACATCTGAAAGAAGATGGCATCCACCCTGGCCTCTTCCTGGATCAAGAGATCGATCACGAAGTCCACGGGGTCTTTGTGGGCCAAACGAGCGGCCTCGTCCACCTTGAGGCCCTCATACCGCCGGTTCTCCGGGAGCGTCACCTCCGAGAGCATGATCTTCTCCCAGGACTCGTGAGGTCGCCTTTGGAGTTCCTCTTTGAGGTTGGCCCAGACCGTCGGGTCTTTCCATCGGGCGACCCGTTCCTTCACCCCGCCTTCGATGGCCCAGTTCGGGAGAACCGCCTGAAGCCCCGTATTTGAGGCCGTATACGGGTATCGGTCCGCCATCACATCCTGTCCGTTTCTCCTGGCCTCTTCAATCAACCGGAAGGCCTCGTCCAGCTTCCCCCAGTTGGCTTGCCCATAGGTCTTCAAATGCGAGATCTGGAGAGGGATCTCTGCCGCTTTAGCGATGCCAAGGATCTCCTGGATGGCCTCTAACAGGCTGTCCCCTTCGTTTCGCATGTGGGAGGTGAGGATGCCGCCTTCCTCCATCACGACCTTGGCCAGGGTGATGAGCTCTTCGGGCTTAGAGAAGCAGGCGGGGGGATACACGAGGCCGGTTGAGAGTCCGAGGGCCCCCTCCCGCATCCCCTGCTTTGCGGCTTCCACCATGGCGGAAAGCTCCTCGGGCTTCGGCGGCCTGGCCGCCCCGCCCATGGCCGAACCTCTCAGGGTGTTGTGGCCCATCAGGAGGCCAAAGTTCACCGAAATGCCAAGGTCCTCTAACTGGGCAAAATATTCCGACGGGGTTGTCCAGTCGTGGTCGAGGTCGAAGACGTCCTTATAGCTTTGGGCCCGCTCGTGAAGCCACAGCCCCCAGATGGGGGCGGCGGAGTAGCCGCAGTTTCCGCCGATCTCCAACGTCACGCCCTGACGGATGGAGCTTTCGGCCAGCGGGGCCAGGAAAAGGTGATAGTCCGAATGGGAGTGGACATCCACAAAGCCGGGCGAGGTGACCATGCCTTGGGCATCGATCACCCGGCGACCTTGGCCGGAGGAGAGGATTCCAACCTCGGCGATTCGCTCCCCTTGAATCCCGATCGCTCCTTCAAAGTCCGGCCCTCCAGCCCCATCGAAGATTGTTGCCCCTTTGATGACGATGTCAAAGCTCACAGGACCTCCCTCCCCTTTGACCAGACGCCTTCCAGGTTCAAGGCCTCATCAAAGATCACGAGGTCAGCGTCACGGCCCGGCACGAGCCGCCCTTTCCGGTCTTCGATCCCGAGGAGCCTGGCCGGGTTCACCGTCGCCATCTGGATTGCCTCTCGGAATGGGCAACCCATGAAGCGGGCAACGTTTTTGACAGCCTCCTCCATCGTCAGGATAGGGGCGGCCAGTGTTCCCTGGAGATTCACCGCCTTTCCTTCCTTGATGATGATCCGTTGACCCCCAAGGCGGTACTCCCGTTCGGCCGCCTGTTGTTCATCGACCCCGGCGATGCTCACAGCATCGGTGATGACGATCAGATGATCGGTCCCTTTCACCCGGTACAAAAGCCTGAGCGCAGCCTCATGGACGTGGAGGCCGTCGGCGACGAAGCTGGTCACGATAGGGGCATCGAGGATGGCCCCGACGGTCCCAGGCTCCCTATGGTGGAAGCCCCGCATGGCGTTGAAAACGTGGGTGGCCAGAAGAGCCCCGGCCCGGATGCCGTCCACGGCCTCTTCGTAGGTCGCATCGGTATGCCCGATGGCGGGGATCGCTCCAAACTCTTTCACCCCCTGGATCAGCTCCAGGCCCCCCGGTTGCTCCGGGGCTAATGTCACCAGCTTCAAGAGGCCACCGCTCGCCGCCCAGTACTCCCGGAGCTCGGGCAGAGAGGGGGGCCTGATCCATTCCGAGGGGTGAACCCCTCTTTTCTCTTCGCTGATGTACGGGCCCTCCAGGTGGATGCTGAGGATCTCTGAGACAGGTTCCTCCTCCGGGTCCCGCTTCCTTAAGAAGCCCCGGATCGCCTGGATGGCGGCAAAGAGCTCGGAGGGAGGGGAAGTAATCAAAGTAGGAAGGAAGCTGGTGGTACCATGGCGGAGGTGGAACCGGGCGACGGCCTCCACGGCGCCTTCCGACCCCTCCAGGAGATCCCTTCCGCCTCCTCCATTCACCTGAAGATCGATGAAGCCGGGGGCGAGGATCTTCCCTTGGAGATCGTATACCTCGGCCCCCTTAAAGTCATCCGCCTTCAGGTTCGAAGATGGCCCCACCTCAACGATCTGTCCTTCCTGGACGATCAGGTAGCCGCCCTCGATCTCCTGGTCGGGCGTCAGGAGTCTCGCGTGAACGAAGAGGATCCTCGACAACATGGCCCTCCGCGCTTTTGTCCCCTCTCTCCGGTGGGGAGACCTGCCTGCCGGCAGGCAGGGGGTCAGGGTGAGGGGAACGGCTGGACGACTTCAATGGCAATGCCGGGAAAGCGGTCGAGCCGATGGTCGCTCGTCAAGAACAGGTCGCAGCCTGATACCACCGCAGCGGCGAGGTGGATGGCATCGGGTGTCTTGACCCCGTATTTTGCTCGAATCTCAGTTGCCCGATCTATGACCTCACGCGACAGGGCAACGATTTCTGCTACGGCTCCCTCGAAGTAGGCGTCGTAATCCTCGAGTAGGTCGGCGTTGCCATCTCGCAGGGGCTTGACACGGCATTCCATCCGCGTGAGGTCGCTTGTCACAGCACGACCCCAGAAGCCGATAGTTGCGCATCGACTACAGGGGCGTAGAGTGGAACCTGCTCGACGGTGTAAATGACGGGAGATGCGTCCAGATACAGGCGCATGATCACCCGCCCCAACTCTCCCGTTCAGCTCGCAAATAGGTATCAACCTCTTCTCGGGTGGGGGGCTGATGACCGCGAGCCCGCTGCCGTTCACGGATTTCTGCTAGGACCTCTTTGTACGGGCGCTGGAACACCGGCGAGAGTGGCTCCACCACCAGGCGTACCTTCGTCGGCTTTAAGGGCAGCGCCTCATCCAGCTTCACCGTGCGAGCATTTGTGAGTGTACCCGTCACGATATAAGCGTTATGCATTGTTTCACCTCTATCCCTCATAAGCAGAGTTTGCTTTTGCCTTCGCCCGCTAGATCCTCCTTGTCCACAGTCTATATCAGCAGCAGCGCAACGAGCAAGTGCATAGTAACCAATGAGACACTGAACCCCTAGGCGGCGATGGATGTCATGCTTTCCAGAGGGCACTTGGCACAGATATAAACAACATCGTGTTCTACTCCAAAGAAAACTGAACCGCAGATGTTATAGTTCTCCTCGAGTAAATGGCGGTAAAAAGGGAGAAGATTCTCAGTAGGGAGATACACGATCGAGGCTAAAAACCTTACGTACGGTATCTCATCTAGCGTGACACAATCTATAGATGTTTTCACTGATCCCTTTCGAAAGGTTATCTTTTTCCCTTTCTCAGCTACCCACCAGCTTTTGCCCTTCTCGTAGTCCAGCGCCTGCAATAGGTCAATGATAGCTTGGCGCCAGAGCTCTGTAAGCTCAGCGGGGGGTTCCTTTTTACGAAAAGTATCGAGGATGCCTATGTGATACTCTCCCTTCTGCAACTGTGCCCTTGGATTCGATACGACTTTGGATTTTTAGCCCTTCTGCAGCAACGAGGCTCCACACTTTAGACAGTAGTTCTTACCTATCTGCCTGGGAGTATGGCACACAGGACAAGCGGCCACCTCGGTTATCTTTTCGGGCCTCGGTTGTTCTGCGTTGTGAAAGTAGGCCAGTTCCACACCGCAAGTCACGCAGTATTTAACCTTGAGGTTTATTTCTCCACAAATAGGGCAGTAGATCTGATCCTTCATATCGCGGATCTCAGGAAGCTTAGCAAGCCGTGACGTAATTATGGTAGCCGGTAGTGCAAAGGCTATTCCCTCAACTGGATCTCCCGTCATAGGATCTACTTGAAACTTCAGTGTGATGATGCCCACTGCTTGGCCGCTCATGTCACAGAGGGGACCTCCGCTATTACCGGGATTGAGTGCAGCAGCAATTTGAATATAGCTTACTCCCTCGACAAGCCTCCCAAGGGCGCTTATCGTTCCTCTGGTCAAAGTTAAACCAATCGAGATCGGGTTCCCTACTGTAAAGACGTCTTGGCCAACTTTCAGTGCCTGCTCGTTCCCCAAGGGAATCACCTGGCGGGCTGGTCTTTTGACCTTCAAGAAGGCAAGATCCACATCCTTAAAGGATCGGATCACATGGGCCTCCTCCTCCACCCCAGTGGCATAACTAACACCACTACGGTTGATAGACCGACCACATGCCTGTTTGTGGCTACAATGCCGTCCTGTCGGACGACAAATCCGCTCCCATCGCCATCATGGCTCTGCACCGTGATGACAGCATCCTTGATCGATTCGTATACTTCTTCCAGACTACGCATACCCCCTTCTCTCTGGCGTGGATGCCGGAGGAATTGCCACAGCCCTTTTCTTTCTCCCCTACCCGTCTCCTTATTCATGCTTATCCCTCTTTAAAAGCCTTTCAGGTTACCCCTCTGAGGGGTGTGGCACATTCCCCACAGAACTTGGCCCGTGGCGGATTCTCAAACCCGCAATTCGGACAGCGGTTCTTGAGGGGAGCAGCACACTCGATGCAGAACTTCATCCCCTCTGGATTTTCAAAGCCACAGCTCGGACAGCGCATTCCCGCAACCTCTTACCTGGCAAAGACCTCGGGTTTCAGGGTGCCGATGAAGGGCAGGTTCCGGTACTTCTGCTTGTAGTCCAGACCATAACCCACGACGAACTTATCCGGGATCTCGAAACCTTTATAGGCGATGGGATGCTCCACGATCCTTCGGGCCGGTTTATCCAACAAGGCTACGACCTGAAGGCTTTTAGGCTGTCTTGCCTGGAGGATCCTTAAGAGATAGCCTAGCGTCAGCCCGGTGTCCACGATGTCCTCGACCAGGAGGACATCCTTGTCGGCGATCGAATCATCCAGGTCTTTCCTGATGCTCACCACCCCTGAGGTCTTGGTGCTCGGCCCGTAACTGGAGATGGCGATGAAGTCCATCTCGACGGGGAGGGAGATAGCCCGGGCAAGATCGACCAGGAAGATGGCCGCCCCCCGGAGGACGCCGGCCAAGAGGAGGTCCCGCCCTGCGTAGTTCCTGGAGATCTCCTCACCAAGCTCTTTCACCCGTTTCTGGATAGCCTCGGCTTCGATCAACACCTCTTGGATATCGTCCAACATGAAGCCTCCATAAAAAATGCTTGACAAGGTGGAAACGAGTGCGATAGGCTGAAAATGACCCCAAGAGGTCTCCAAGGCTAGAGGGGAAACCAGGCTAGCGCTTGGGATGATTCCTGCATGCAACCTGAGGCTGCCGACCGAGGGGGAGGTTGCTTCACGGTTTCGTGAGGAAACCTAGCCGGGGATAGCCGGCGGTGGACCCGGAAGGCTGAAGGAGGTCACTTGGGGTCCTCCTTTTTCTTCACCTCGCTTGAGCCGTACTTCGTGAGAAGGCTCCGGAAATCCCTTCCGTAGAAGACCTTCAGTTTCACCTCGGGGTAGAGTTCCTTTAACCGTCTGATCTTCCGATTCTTTTCCGTCACCAGGTCTTGCTTTAAGGTCGTCAACTCGATGTAGAGGTCCAGGTCCGGGAGGTAGAAGTCCGGGGTAAAGGCCTCGGTGATCCTCCCTTCTTTGTCCCAGGCCAGGGCGAAGGCCCTGGGCTCGTAGACCCAGCGGATCCGGTAGAAGTCCAGGACCCGGGCGAACTCCTCCTCGCTCGGGTGGGCGAAGGCCGGGATCCCCGTCAACCTCCTGGCCTCCTCCCGGCCCCAGGTTCCCTCCAACCATCCCTGGAGGTCCTTCCCTTTGACCTTTAGCTCCATCACCTCCGACGCCTGGATGATGAGGTGTGCGGCTTCCGCGGGCGAGATCGCATCGGTCCTGATCACGAGGTCGTAATGGGATGGTTCCTCGACGTCCTCTCCGTAATGGTAACGGATGTAGGCCCCGCGATCGGCGTCGCTTCGCTCCAGGAGGCGGGAGGCCTCCGCTTCATCCACCTGGAACGCTTCCACGACCCTCCTGATCCGGATCGGCCGATTCGCGATGATCCGGACGTGCAGGGATCCCGGGAACCCTCTGAAGATGAACTGGCCGCCATGGCCGAGGATGATGAGATCCTCCTCGGAGGCGAGGTTCAAGATCAGCTCCTGGACGAGATCAACATGGACCACCCGGTTCGTTGCCCACGCTCGTCCCGCATCCTCCGCCATCTGGTCCACTTCCGGTCCTGAAAGGCCCTGCTCCCCGGCCAGGGTCTCGATCCTCGCCTTGTCCACCAGGGTGAACCCTGTCTCTTTTGCCAAAAGCTTCGCGGCCTCGTCCCCGCCTGAGCCAAGTTGTCTGGAGATGGTGATGATGGCCATCGTCCTAAAGGATCCCTCCTTGTTTAGCGTGTTGTCGGTGCTGTAGAGAGCGTGAGGGAGATGGTCCCTCCCAAGAGGCCGATGTCCCGGATCGTGGACTGATCAATCTGGCCGAAGAAGGGCCCCGATGTGGAGAGCAAAACGGTGGCCAGGAGGAACAGGGAGGAAAGAAGGGAGGCCCAGAAGAGGAGGTAGCCGGTGAGAAAGGCCAATCCCACCAGGACCTCGAAGATCCCCAACACGGAGATGAACGTTTTGACCTGTCCCCCGATGAGTGTCGAGAACCACCCCGGCACCCAATCCGCCCAAGAGGCGAGTTGCACCTCCTCGCTCCTGAACTTGTCCAGGCCGAAGATGAGGAAGACGAGGCCGAGCCCCAATCGAAGGATGAGCGGCGTGTACCGTTGAAGACCCTTACCTTGCATTATCACCCCTCCTCCTCTAGCAAATAGCCAATGGCACGTCGCCCGTGGGTTACGGAGGCGGGTTTTGTCGAGATCCCTACGAGCGACACGCTACGAGCCACGAGCTATTTGAGGTGGGCCTCGATGGCCTCCGTCAGTTTTGAAAATTCCTCATCCCTTCCGAGGAGCGATCTGGCGATCAGTTCCAGCTCCTCCGGCCCCTTGGCCCCCAGACCGAGCTCGACGGCCCGTTTGATCTGCCGCTGCTCCCACACGGAAATGTTCGTCACCTCGTCCCAACGCCCGAAGTGCTTTAACAGCCCTACCCCCGCCGCATCGAGGGCGATCATGTCCCGGCTCGCCAGAATCAGGTTCGTCTGCTCGGCCTCCCCGTGCCAGGGGCCTCCCGCCACCATGCACCGGAGGCCATCGGCGATGATGAGAGGACGTAGCGCCTGGTGATCGGCATGTTCAGCGTTAAAATCCCTGTGGTAAACCACTAGGGCTTCGTGGCCTTGACCCCTGAGATCCAGTCTTGCTTCGCCTTTCTTTGCTTGATGGCCTGCTGGATGGCTTCCTGCATCTTGGCCTCGGGGACATTCTTAGGGATCAGGAGGATCTGGCCCGGCCGGATCCCCCCCTCCCGCTGGATCGCCTCTTTGTTGGCCTCGTAGATCAAGGGCCACGCCAGGTGGTTGCCGTAGGTTTCCGGGTAGCCCGCGATCTTCCAGAGGGTCTCCCCTGGCTTCACGACGTGCCGGAGAAACATCGGTTCGGTCGCAGGAACCTCGGATGGCTCCCCGGGTGTCGTCTCCTCCATCTTGGCCGGCTTGGTGAGGCGCGCGAGCTCTTCCTCGGTCTCAGTGAGACGAGCCTTGGCCTCTTTGGTCGCCGCCTCGGCGGCTTCGGCCCGGGCGATGGCCTGCTTGGCCACGTCCTCGGCTGCCTTGGCCGCCTCTTTCGCCCGCTCGACCTCTGTCGAAAGCTGGGCCCGAAGGAGAGCCGCCTTGGCCCGCTCGATGGCCCTGATGCTCTGTTCCCTTGCATAGTCGTACGCTCTCCGAGTCAGGGCGGTCTCCGCCGCCCGGAGGAGCTGTTCGGCCTCCTTCTGTTCCGGCGAGGAAGGGGCGACGGCCTGAGTGTGGGCAACGGTGGCCTTCGCCTCCTCCACGGAGGCGAGGGTCGCAGCATGGTTTGCGGCGCACCCGGCCAGGAGGCCCAGGATGAGCAGCAAGCCGATCCCAGCACGTTTCATGATCTGGAGCATGCACACCTCCTCTTCACGCGAAAGGCCCTCACCTTTTATGCAATCACCTCTTTCTTCCGAAGAGCCAGGATCGTCTGGGGATCGTAGCCGAGGGTGGCCAGAACCTCATCGGTGTGCTGGCCCAAAGCGGGGGGAGGGGAGGAAAGGCGAGCAGGGGTCGAGGACAGCTTGAAAGGCGTCCCCACCACCGTGATGGGGCCGGCCGTTTCATGGTCGAAGGTCTTCGTCATCTTTCTCGCCTGGATCTGAGGATCCTGGAAGAGCCGGTCAAAGGTCAAGATCGGGCCGCACGGGATCCCCTCTGCCCGGAGGATCTGGATCCACTCGTCCCCGGTTTTGGTCAAGAGGACCTCCTCGATGATCGGCAGAAGCTCCCCTCGATGTTCCACCCGTTTCGCATTCGTCTGAAAGCGAGGATCGTCCGCCAGCTCGGGCTTTCCCAGGGCTTTGCACAGGGCCAGCCAGAATTTCTCGTTGGTCACGGCGATGTTGATGGAGATATCCTTGGTGGGAAAGGCCTGGTAGGGGACGATGGAGGGATGGGCGCTTCCCATCGGCTCGGGAACGATCCCGGTCGCAAAGTAAGCGGGGATCATGGTGGCCAGCAGGAAGACCTGGGCATCCAGCATGGAGATGTCCAGGTACTGCCCCGTCCCGTCCCGTTCCCGCTTCAGGAGGGCCGCGAGCAGGCCGATGGCCGCCTGGA
>JACQHM010000259.1 GCA_016199025.1 Candidatus Methylomirabilota bacterium
AAGAACGGGCCGTCGAGGGGATCAGGCTTGTCGAAGAGGGCCAGGACCTGAAGATCACCCTTCGAGAGGAGTCCCTCCAGGGCTACCTCCCGCCCCGGGACGAAGGCCTCGACGAGGACCTGCCAGGCTGCGTCGCCCCGGGTGGCCACCTCCGGCATGCGAAGGATCGCCTCGAGCCGCCGAAAGGCCGCAACGAACTGGGCCTCATCGTCGGCGCGGATGACGCCACGGCTGGCGGAGAGGATGAGCGGTTTGACCACGCACGGGTAGGTCACCCGACGGGCCAAGGCCACAGGGTCGTCGTCGATGGAGAACAGGGCGTACGGCGGCACGGGAACCCCTTCCCGGTCGAGGAGCTCCCGCATCCGGTGCTTGTTTTTGGCGGCGGAAGCTGACGCCACCGAGTTGTGCGGCAGCGAGAGCGCCGCCGAGATCACGGCCGCGAGGACCGTCGTGTCGTCGTCAACCCCTACGACGGCGTCGATTGGTTGCTCCCGTGCAAATTCGACCACTGTGCGTGCGGCCTCCTCCGGATCCAGGAAGTTGAGCGCGAGCGTGCCAGTTGGACGGTGCTCCGCCAGCACGTGAGCGCGATCGGAGCCGACCGTCATCTCCACGCCGAGCCGCCAGGCCGCGTCGAGGAAGGCCTGCGTGCGGTAGGTCGTGGTAGGCAAGAGCAGAAGAAGCCGCGGCATCGTTTCCCCTCGTCGCACGTACGACCCGCGAAGCAGGAACCAGACTCGGCGACTACTTCGAGGGCGTGTAGTAAGGGTTCCGGCCGGCGGCGTGGTCGGTCACGTCGAGGATCTCGCCGACCTCAGGAACCACTTCCCGGATCATCATCTCGATCCCCTGCTTCAAGGTCACATCCGCCATCCCGCACCCTTGGCAGCCACCACCCATCTGGATATAGACCACGTTGCCCTGGACGTCGATGAGGTGGACGTGCCCGCCGTGCATCGCCACGGCAGGATTGATCTCAGTATCCAAGAGGTGCTGAATTTTCTCTCGGATTTCACTGGCGGGCGGGATGGTGACCCGGACTGCCTCCGAGATGGCCGGCACTCCTGATTGGAGTTGAGCCCTGATGGCCGCCCCCACATTCTTCCCGATCGGGACCCAGTCGTCGTCGGCATTCTTGGTAACGGTCACCACGTTCTCCGAAACCAACACCCCGACGACATGCTCGATCTCGAAGAGCCTCTCGGCCAGGGGCGACCCTTTCGCCTCTTCCTTGCTGGCAAAGCGGACCGAGCCGCCAGGGTACACGGGCCGGTCTACGATGAACTTACACCTCTCCGAGTCCAATGGCTCACCGGTGATCTTGATGTCTTGATCCATCGCTGTTCTCCCGTGGCCGGAGGCGGGTACCGTCGCCTTCGGTGGTTCATGGGGGTTCTCGGTAAGTCCTGAGGTCGATCGACCGATCTGCTCTCTTCCGTCTTTGAACAGCGGGAAGATTCGTAACAATCTTTGCAACAATCGCATTGTTCTATATCCCTCCGTGCATTTGCGGTTGGAGAGGGCCAAACTGGCCCTCGGTCGGCTCCGCTCAGCAGAACCACGGCTCAGTCAGCCGAGGAGGCCGGCTCCTCCCGTGCGGCAGCGTGGGCGAGACCGCGGCGGGTGGCCGACCGCCGCGGGCGGCGTAGGCGAGCGCCCGCACACGGTCAAACGTGACCGCCGGATCCTCGCCAGCCCGGGTGGCCTCCTCCACGGCCGCGCTGACAGCCTGATGAAGGTGATCCATGCGTGGATCGGGATGGGTCCAGCGATAGCTCAAGGACGCCTGGTCGAGCAGTCCCAGGAATGGCCGTATCGCCGGCCGGGAGAGCAGCGCGGAGCCCGGCGGGATCAGCAGACGGATCGTGTACTGCACCGGATCCACGTGATCGATGAGCCCCTCGGCCTCGACGAACTCGAGCACGTCCAGGTAGTCGTCGAGGGTCGTCCACGGCGTGAACGAGACCAGCGAGGGCCGGGGCGCGATCCCCGCTTGGCGAAGGATCGCCAGCGACACGAACACGTCGGCCCGGGTGTGCCCTTTTTCCAGGTTCGCCAGTACGGTGTCGCTGAGCGACTCGACGGCAGAGACCATGAATACGCAGCCGAGGGCCCCAAGCTCGGGGAAGAGCGACCGGCACTTCAGGATGTGCTCGACCTTGGCGGTAAAGTCGAAGGTGAGCTCCGGGAACTCGTCGTGCTGAGCGCGGACGACGCCGAGCGAGTGGCCGGGCCCGTTCAGGAAGTCGGGGTCGCCGAACGTGATGTGGGTCGCGCCGGCACGGACCAGACGTCGGATGTCCTCGAGGACGATCCCCTTCGGGACCACGAAGAACCGGCCCCCGTAGACCGGCGGGATAGGGCAGTGGAGGCAGTGGTGCAGGCAGCCGCGACTCGCCTCCACATAGCCGACCAGCCCTCGGACGCCGTCCTGCTCGAGGCGGGCGTACTTCTCGAGGGTCGGCAGCACGCCGCGGCTCGGGACTGGGAAGGGCAGGCGTTTGAGGAACGGGCCCACCATCTTGCCGCGACGGCTGGTGCCCTTGACCTCGCCGGGGCGCCCCGCCTCGAGGGCCTCGATGAGGGCGACGAGGGGCATCTCGAACTCGCCTCCGATGACCGAATCCGCCATGTGGTCAAGCAGGTAGTCGGCGTTGAGCGAGGCGTAGAGACCATAGAAGCAGATGTGACAGGTCGGATTGATCTTGCGGATCCGTTCGGCCACGCGGATGCCCAGGCGCAGGGCCGTGTGCATCGGAACGGAGATCCCGACGAACCGGGCGCGCGCGACCTTCTCCGCATCGAAGCTCTCAACAGAGATGTCCAGTCCGTCGGGCGCGTAGCCCACTCGTTCCAAGAACCCGAGCGGCGAGGCGATCCCAAGGGGTTGGTGGCCGAGCTCGTAACAGGAGATCAGCAGGATGGATCCCGACCGCCGCATCGGTGGATCGACCTTTTCATGTTCCGCCGCTCTCATGGGGGGCGTCATTGGGGCACCGGTGCACCCTCCCTGAGACAGAAGGCCTCACGCTGGGTCGTTGATCCAATGACCTGCCTCCTCCCAAAGCTTCCCCACTCACATAAACCCGAGCTCGAGCTTCGCCGCTTCGGACATCCTAGAGGGGTCCCAGGGCGGATCCCAGATAACGTCAACCTTAACGTCGGTCACGCCGGGAACGGCCCGCACCTTTCTTTCTACCTCCGCAGGTAGCTCTGCGGCGGACGGGCAATGGGGCGATGTGAGAGTCATCTGGATTCTGACGTCGCCCGAAGGGCCCGCCTTGATCTCATAGATCAGTCCCAGTTCGTAGATGTTGACCGGGATCTCCGGATCAAAACAGGTGCACAGGGCTTCAATGACCTGGGCCTCGATGACAAGGGTATTCAGGGCGTCCATGGCACCTCCTGTCGTTCGTGCAAATTGGCCTTATCCTGTGACCTTGTCCCGAACACTCTACTCCGTCGAAATGGCTTCCTCTCCCCCCTCAAGGGCGGCACGCAGCGTGTGCCAGGCCAGGGTCGCACACTTCACCCGGACAGGGTATTCGGACACGCCGGAGAATACCGCCAGCTTGCCAAGTTCAGGCGCATCCGGTGTCGTCTGGAGCTTACCGGTGACCAGGTCATGGAACCTCTCGAAGAGAGCTTCAGCCTGGGCCCGGGTCTTGCCCTTCACATACTCCGTCATCACCGATGCCGAGGCTGTGGAAATCGCGCAGCCAGAACCCTGGAAGCTAATGTCTCTCACCCTGTCGTCCTCCAGCTCCAGGTAGACGGTGACCTTGTCACCGCACAGCGGGTTGTAACCTTCTGCCTCCCCCTTGGCCCCTTCCAGCTTACGAAAGTTGCGTGGCCTCTTGTAGTGATCGAGGATGATCTCCTGGTACAGCTCGCGCAGGTCGGACATCAGTCGAACAGCTCCTTGACCTTGTAGATCGCCCTGACAAGCATGCCGATTTCTGTTCTTGTGTTATAGAAGGCCAGAGAGGCCCTAGCCGTGGCTGGGACACCAAAACGCTGCATTAACGGCATGGCACAGTGGTGGCCCGCACGGATCGCGACCCCTTCTTGATCGAGGATCGTGCCGATGTCATGGGCGTGCACATGGTCAAGGACGAAAGACAAGACACTTGCCTTCTCTTTAGCTGTCCCGATCATGCGGAGACCCGGGATAGAAGAGAGCACTTCGGTTGCGTACACCAGCAACTCTCGCTCGTAAGCGGCGATCCTTTCCAGCTCGATTCCACTCAGATAGTCGATCGCCGCGCCAAGCCCGATGACGCCTTCAATGTGGGGTGTCCCAGCCTCGAACTTGTACGGCGGCACGTTGTAGAGGGTCTTCTCGAAGGTGACGGCTCGGATCATATCGCCGCCCCCCTGATAGGGAGGCATGGTCTCAAGGAGGTGGGCCTTCCCGTAGAGGACGCCGATGCCGGTCGGACCAAACAGCTTGTGGCCGGAGAACACATAAAAGTCGCAGTCAAGGTCCTGAACATCCACTGGTAAATGAGGCGCTGCCTGGGCTCCATCCAGTAGAACGGGCACACCCCGGCTGTGCGCCATCTCTATGATCGGCTTGACCGGGTTGATCGTCCCGAGGACATTCGACACATGAACCACCGAAACAAGCTTTGTTCGCTCACCCAGGAGCTTCTTGTACTCATCGAGCAACACCTCGCCGTTGTCGTTGATCGGGATAACCCGGAGTCGAGCACCAATCTGCTCACACAAGATCTGCCAGGGGACAATGTTGGAGTGATGTTCCATGGCGGAGATGATGATTTCGTCCCCCTCTTTGAGGAACGTCCGGCCGTAACTCTGGGCGACAAGGTTGATCCCTTCTGTGCTGCCGCGGACAAAGATGATCTCGCGGGTATGCGGGGCATTGAGAAAGCGTCTCACCTTGTCGCGGGCCCCCTCATAGGCCTGCGTCGCCTGTTCGCTTAAAAAGTGGACCCCCCGGTGGACGTTCGAGTTCACCGTCAGGTAATACTGGGTGATGGTATCAATCACAACCTGGGGCTTCTGGCTCGTGGCCGCGTTGTCGAGGTAGACCAGCGGCTTGCCATGAACCTGTTGCTTCAGGACAGGAAAGTCTTCCCTGATCCTCTCCACATCAAACGTCCCATGAGATCCACGCGGCGTCTGCGTCGCGGTGAGTTCATTGACGACTCTCATGGCATATCCCCAGGCTGCAAGCCGTTTTGGAGTCTTGCCGTGAACAGATGCTCAAGCTGGGCCCGGATCGGTTCAACCCTGATCCGGCTGATCATCTCACTCGTGAAGGCGTAGGTCAGAAGGCTGCGGGCAGACTCTAGATCCATGCCCCTCGTGCGCAGGTAGAAGAGCGAATCCTGATCCAGTTGGCCGATGGTCGATCCGTGGCTACACTTCACGTCGTTATTGTAAATCTCCAGCTGCGGCTTGGTGTCGATCACGGCGTCCTCGGACAAAAGCAGGTTCTTGTTGACCTGCCTGGCGTCGGTCTTTTGGGCATGCTTGTGCACATAGATCTTCCCGTTGAAGACCCCCCTCGACTGGCCATCGAGGATGCCCTTATAAAGTTCACGGCTTATGCAGTGGGGTCGCACATGGTCGATCCTGGTCTGGTTATCCACATGACGGCGCCCGGTCACCATGTAGAGGCCGTTGAGGGTGCACTCGCCACCTTCTCCGTCCAGGACCGCGTTAAGCTCATTCCGGACGAGGGCGCCGCCCAGGGCAACAGAATGGGACGTGAAATTGCTACTCCGGTCCAGGAGAGCCTGCATGGTCGCCATGTGGAAGGCTTGCTCGCTCTCCAGCTCAAGTTTGTAGTGATCAATCACAGCGTTCTCGCCAGCGACGATCTCGCTAACCCCATTGGTGAAATAGAGGCCGCTCTCCAACCCGACGTAGCTCTCAACGATCGTCACCTGGCTACTGGCACCCACGATGATCAGGCTCCGTGGGTGGGAGACGATGGGCTCCCGGGACGCCGTTGAGACGAACAAAAGGTGGATCGGTCCCTCCATGACCTTGCCAGGCGGGATGTCGATGAACGCCCCATCCTCCATGAAGGCCGTGTTGAGGGCGACGAAGGCCTGCTCCTGGAAGCTGGCGTATCGGGCCAGGTACGGTTCCACCCGTCCTGGGTCGGCGTTCAGGATCGCTGCGAGACTCCCGACTTTCACGCCCTCCGGGAGCGACCGGAGCGACGAAAGCTCTCGCGAGTAATGACCATTCACAAAGACGAGCTGGATGGGCGCCAACCCCAGACCCCAGACCCCATACCCCA
>JACQHM010000260.1 GCA_016199025.1 Candidatus Methylomirabilota bacterium
GTGGGGTGGACTATCTCAAAGCCCTGGAAGGGGGGATCCAAGGACTGCGGGTGGCGTGGAGTCCGGATCTCGGCTATGCGGCGGTGGCCCCGGAGGTTCAGGTCATCACCGAGGCAGCCATCAAGATTTTTGAAGGTCTGGGGTGCCACGTCGAACAGGCTGATCCGGGCTTTGAGGACCCCGAGCCGATCTGGGGGACGATGGTCAGCGCTGCCCTCGGGGCAAGGTTAGGAGGGTATCTTCCAGAATGGAGTGACCGGATCGATCCTCCGCTGGTCAAGATCATCGAGGAAGGGAAGGTGATGAGTGCCTCCCAGCTCATGCAGGTCTTCTTCCAACGGGTCACCCTCTGGGACATGGCCCGCCGCTTCTTTGCCCGCTATGATCTTCTTCTCACGCCGACCCTGGCAGTCCCGCCGTTCACGGTGGGGGTCGAAGCCCCTCGAGAAATCGCTGGGCGAACGGTTGCGCGAAGGGCCTGGTTTGCCTTTACCCATCCCTTTAACCTGACGGGGCAACCGGCGGCCTCGGTCCCCTGCGGCTGGACGAAAGAGCACCTCCCGGTCGGCCTCCACATCGTGGGTCGCCGCTTTGACGAGGTCACGGTCTTGAAGGCCGCCGCGGCCTTCGAGGCCGCCTCCTCCTGGGCGGACAGGCGCCCCCCGATTGGGTAGCACGCTCATAAGCCAAATCCGAAATCCGCAATCCCAAATCCAAAATGGAGAGTGAGCCATGCCCAAAGTCCTTTCCCCGGAGCAGGTCGAGCAGTATGAGCGGGACGGCCTCTTTTTCCCGATCCCGGTCCTCTCTCGGGATGAGGTAGCCAGGTTCCGCGCCGCGTTCGAGGAGCTGGAGGCTTGCCTGAGGGACAAGCCGAAGGCGGCGCGGTTGAGCCAGACCCACCTGTACTTCCGCTGGGCCTATGACTTGGTGACCCATCCCAAGGTCCTGGACGCCGTCGAGGATGTCCTGGGCCCGGACATCCTGATCTGGACCACGTCGATCTTCCCGAAGCATCCCCACGATCCGGCCTATATCTCCTGGCACCAGGACGGGACCTACTGGGGCCTGGATTCGACGCAGGTGACGACAGCCTGGATCGCCTTAAGCGACAGTACCGTCGAGAACGGCTGCATGCGGGTCGTCGCCGGCTCCCATAAACAGGACTACCTGCCGCACCTTGACACGTATGCTCAGTACAACCTGTTGAGCCGGGGGCAGGATATCCAGGTCGAGGTCAAAGAGGAGGACGCCACGGACGTGGTTCTGAAGGCTGGGGAGATGTCTCTCCACCACGTCAGGATCATCCACGGGTCGAACCCGAACCGGTCCAACATCAAGCGGGTGGGGTTCGCCGTGCGGTTCATCACCCCTCAGGTCAAGCAGGTCGGCGTCGGTGAGCGGCCGGTCGCCGTTCTCGCCCGGGGCCGGGACGACTTTCATCACTTCGATCTCCTCAAGGAGCCGCCGAATTATCGCCTCGACGAGGGGATCGCCGCCCAGGCTGAGGAGGCCCACCGGCTCCTGGAGGCCTTGAGGAAGACCAAGGGGGCATACATGGCGATGGAGGAATGATGCTGTGGAGATCATAATGCAGGGGGTTTGGGGCCCCCAGGTGGACGTGGGGTTTTCTGTGGTGAAGGAGAAAGGCTGGGATGACCAGGGGCTTTATGGCGCTCTGCATCGTGATTGCGCGGGCCGGGTGTTCGGACAGCTTCGCGTGGTGGGAGGATGAGTCGCTCACTGAGGCAGGCCTGTTTAGCCTCAAACGGCTCTTCCCGCGAACGTATGAGCAAGCTGCCGTCCGGCTCGCGTTGGGGGCTGCCCGGTCAAGGCATGATGGCATTTTAACGGCCGCTGGACTCACGGGGGCCTGGCACCTCTTCAACCTCCGTGATGCCGATCCCGGGATGGACGAAATCCCTGATCCGGACTCGCTTCCTGCCGACCTGTGGTCGCCGATCCCAGACCGGTCAGTCCTCCAAGCCCGCCTGGAGACGGCAGCCGGCCCACTTCTGCCCCTGCCCGCCGGGGTCGTGGCTGGATTGCAAGGCCTGATTGATCTCACTAACGCGCTCCGAGGAGCGGTGATCCTAGGGGACGAACTGGCCCATAGGCTGGCAGCAGCCTATCTCCTTGGGGACCGGAACCGTTTGGTGGTCCCATTCGTACGGAGGACTCCAGAGCACAATCGGCATCGCCATGGCCTCGCGGTATAGTACGAAAATCATCAAAGCCGGCGCATTACCCGCCGATTCACGGGCGTTCTTGCGGGCCTATGATCTACGGCTTTCGCTTCAGCAGAACCTCCGACAGGCCTTGCGTGAGAACATCTTCGGGAAGGCTTCGCGCTCCCGAGTGCAGGATATCTTACCCATCTTTCGCCAACGTTTCCTGACACGGCCGGGATTGGCCCGAGCCCTTCATTGTCTGGTTGAGGCGGATGTTCATCCCGCCATAGTGGATCGGATCCTGTACTATCACGCAGCCAAGGCAGACGTCCTTCTGTACGAGTTCGTGACAGACTTCGTGTACAAGAAACGCCAGGCAGGAGAGTCAGCGCTCTTGGCCGACGATGCCCGGCGATACGTGACAGGCCTCGTCAGGTCTCAAGCCTTGGCATGGTCGCCCACCACCATCCGCCGGGTCACCCAAGGGTTGCTGGCCACTCTGCGAGATTTCCGCATCCTTGAAGGGGCGGCCCGCAAGCGCCTCGCCCCCGTGTACCTTCCCTTGGAGGTCTTCCTGTACGTGGTGTTCGCCCTTCACCTGGAGAACTCCTCGGGGGAGCGGCTGATCCACCATGGCGACTGGCGGCTCTTCCTGGTCACCCCTGGCGAAGTCGAGGCCTGGTTTCTAGAGGCCCATCGCCTGAAGTGGCTCGACTACCAGGTGGCCGGCCGGCTGGTGCGCGTGGAGTTGCACCTGACAACGCCGGAGGAGTTGATCCATGCCATCGCTGGACGAACGGATGAGGACACTGGAAGTGGATCTATTGGCCGATCCCATGCGGATCAGCGCCTACCATGACCTGCCCTTTGCCATCTTCCAGTATGACCCTCCGGAAGAGTTCGCTTGCAGGCGCGAGATCGTCCTCCTGGCCACACGGCTGCACAACCGCGGGAAGATCGTCATCCCCATCTCGCTCGCCCGTCTGCTGTGGAGGACCATCGAGGAGACCGAGGGCTTGGACGCGATTGCGAGAGAAGAACGCGAGTTCGGGTTCGAGCGGGCCCAGCGGACGGTCACCACGCTTCTGTCGGATCCGGACTTCAAGCCGCTTCCCGATCAGTTAGCCACCCTTCTTGCCTCGCTGGACCCTGATCGGGCGATCGTCTTCCTCGTGCGGGCCGGGGCCATGGCCCCGGCCATCTACCGGATGGCCAAGTTGCTGGAAGAGATGCATGGGCGCACCAGGGTCCCCATGATCCTTTTCTACCCGGGTCATCGGGAGGGCGAGACAGATCTCTCCTTCATGGGGATGGCCGGTCGGGGGCAAATGGGAACCTACAATTACCGGGTGAAGATCTACTGAGGAGGGCGGCACATGGCAGCACGGACCATCCGGGAGCTGTTTGCGAAACCCATCGACCGCCGGATCGAAGAGGTCATTAAAGTCGATCAGGCCGACCAGGCCACGGTTGAGGAGGAGATCCGCGAGTATGTCGCCACAGCGTCGCTGAAGGAGCACTTCGTGACGGTGTACCGGGCGGTAGCCGAGGCGCCAGTCGAGCCCCACGAGGGGATCGGCATCTGGGTCTCCGGCTTCTTCGGGTCCGGCAAGTCTTCCTTTGCCAAGATGTTGGGCTACACGCTGGCGGCCCGGCCGTTGGGCAAGACGACCGCCTCCGCGCTCTTCAAAGAAACGGTAAAGGATCGTCGAATCTCGGACCTGCTGGACTCCATCAACCGGCGGATCCCAATCCATGCGGTGATCTTTGACGTCGCCATGGACCGTGGGGTCCGGACGGCCAGCGAGCGGATCACCGAGATCATGTACAAGGCCCTCCTCCGAGACTTGGACTACGCCGAGGACTTTGACCTGGCAGAGTTGGAGATCGCCTTAGAGGCTGACGGGAAGCTCCAAGAGTTCGAGCAACGCTTCCAGGCCCTCTATGGGAAGCCGTGGCGCGTCAGGCGCAAGTTGGGAGTGGGGGTGAGCGAGGCAAGCCGCGTGCTTTCCGAGATGGATCCGGCGACGTACCCATCGCCGGATTCCTGGGCCCGATCTCTCGGTGAAGGGGGGCGAGCAGACATCAACCCGAACACGCTTGCGGAGCGTGCATTCGATCTGATGGAACGGCGCCGACCTGGTCATGCCCTCGTCTTCGTGATTGACGAGGTCGGCCAGTACGTGTCCCGCAGCGTGGAGAAGATGCTCGATCTTCAGGCGTTGGTGCAGGCCTTCGGGGTCGTTGGCAAGAATCGGGTCAAGGCCCGAAAGGCGATCGCTCCATGCTGGATCATCGTCACCTCCCAGGAGAAGCTGACTGAGGTCGTCGCCGCCATTGACGACAAACGGGTGGAATTGGCCCGTCTCCAGGATCGTTTCCCCATCACCATTGACCTCAAGCAGTCGGATATCTCCGAGGTCACGAGTCGTCGGGTGCTGGAGAAGAATGTCTCTGGACGCGAGACGCTACGCGCTATCTACAAAGAGAATGAAGGCCGCCTCAAGGCGCTGTGCACCCTTGAACGGTCTGCCCGTAATGCGCCCATGGACGAGACGGGGTTTGTCACCTTGTACCCGTACCTCCCCTACCAGATTGACCTGTGCATTGACATCGTCGCGGGGCTTCGACTCAAGCGGGGCGCGCAACGGCATATCGGCGGCTCGAACCGGACGATCATTAAACAGGCGCAGCAGATGCTCATCCACCCCCGGACCAACCTGGCCGCCGAGCCGCCCGGAGCCCTGGTCACCCTCGACCGGGTCTACGAGCTGCTGTATCTCGGGAACCTGCTGCCCACGGAGGTCACCCGTGAGGTGGATGAGGTGCCAAAGCGGTTGCCCGGGAACGATCTCGCCTGGCAGGTCGCTAAGGCCATCGCCCTCCTGGAGGCGGTGAAGGACCTCCCGCGGACACCGCAGAATATCGCCGTGACGCTGTGGCCTGTGGTGGCGACGGGGTCACTCGCTGAGCCCGTCCAGGATGCTTTGAAGGTTTTGGAGGCAGCCCAGTTCGTACGTGAGTCGGAAGAGGGATACAAACTGCTCACGGTCCAGGAGAAGACCTGGGAAACGACGCGGCAGGGGCTGGCCCCCAAGCCGGCTGACCGGAACCGCATCCGCCGGGAGACCATCGGCGAGATCTTCACTGACTCCAAGCTGCGGGCCCACCGCTACGAGAACTTGAAGAACTTCAAGATCGGGCTGCGGGTAGATGGAGAATGGGTGGGAGAGGAAGGCCAGATCCCCCTGAATATCCTGTTAGCCGAGGACCGAGATGAGGGTGTGGAGCGTGGCAAGGAGGCCCGGGCCATCAGCAACGAGAAACGCGATGAACTCTGGTGGATGGCGGCGCTCACCGAGGAGGTGCACCGCCTCGTCGAGGAAGGGTATCGCTCGAACGAGATGGTGGTCATCCACGAGCGCCTCCAGGCCCAGGGGAAGCTCCCCGCAGAACAGGGAGCCAGCCTGGCAGAGGAGAAGATTCGGCGGGACCGGATCGGGCGAGAGTTGCGCACCAAGCTGGGCGATGCCTTGCGAGGCGGTTCCGGCTTCTTTCGTGGCGTCCAGTACGATGGCTCGACCCTGGGAGCCACATTGCCTGAGGCACTCTCGGCCCTCCTGGACAAGGCGATGCCCGCGCTCTACCCCAAGCTGAGGATGGGGGTTCGCCCGCTCAAGGGCGACGAGCCAGAGAAGGTCCTAACGGCAGCCAACCTCGCCGGTCTCCCTCCGGTGTTCTACCACGGGGAGAACGGGCTGAACCTCGTGGTCAACCAAGGAGGGAGGTATGTCCCGAACCCCTCTGCCGAGGTGGCGCATGAGGTGCTGGAGTATCTCAAGCGAGAACATGCTTATGGGAACAAGGTGACGGGCAAGACGCTGGAGATCCACTTCCAGGGGATCGGCTACGGCTGGGATCGAGACATCCTCCGACTTGTCCTCGCGGTCTTACTCCGGGCCGGCGCCATCGAGGTTACCCACCAAGGCCGAAGATACCGGACCCACGCAGACCCGCCTGCCCGGGAGCCCTTCACCAACAACTTAGCCTTCCGGGCTGCCTCATTCGCCCCCAGAGAGGCCTTGAGCCTGAAGGTCCTGACCGATGCCGTGCGACATTACGAGGACCTGACTGGAAGGGAAGTTGAGATCGAGGAGGGGGCCATCGCTCACGCCCTTCAGGAAATTGCCCAGAGGGATCGGGATGGCGTCCGCCCCCTGCTCGCTACCGTACAGGCCCTTGGTCTTCCTGGCCAAGCCTGGGTTGCCGAGTACTTGGAGACCTTGGACGGGATCTTGGCGAGCCCGTCAGATGACTGTGTCCGGATCCTGGCCGGCGAAGGGAAAAGTCTCAAGGAAATCCGTCAACGTCTGACGCGACTCATCGAGGCCACCGCTCCGGAGAACCAGGCGCTGATCCGGCAGGCGCGGAGCGCGCTCGAGGCACAGTGGCCTGTTCTCAGCACCCGAGAGCCCGGGGACCAATTGCGCGAGCAGATCCAAAAGCTGTCGGAGGCCCTCAAATCCGAAGAATTCTATGATCATCTCGAGACCATTCGCTTGTCGGCTGAACAGGTACGGGCCGCCTACTCCCACCTGTATGCAACGCGACACGAGGAACGGGCCAAAGCGTTGCAGAGTGCGGTGGATAGTATTCGCGGTCTCGCCGACTGGTCCGCCTTTTCCGCCGATCCCACGGTCACCGACGCGGAACGGGATGCCCTCCTGAGCCCTCTCACCTCACGGGCGTGCCCCATCGCGGACCTGGCAGAGGGCACCGTGGCATGTCGGACGTGCCACGCGACGGTCCCGCAGATGGAATCGGACCTCGCGGCGGTGCACGGCCTCACCGAAGAGGTGATCCGTCGGCTCCAACAGCGGACTGCCCCGCAGCAGCGTGTGGAACGCGTGCGCCTCTCCGCTTTCCTAGGCCCGGCGTTGACACCCCGGGAAAGCCTGGAAGAGGATCTCGATGAAGCGTTGGCTCGCTTACGCGAGCACATCCTGAAACTCTTGGCCGAAGGGGCCAAGGTCATCATCGAGTAGGGCCGCCGAGTGAGGGATGGATAAGGAGCTACGCAACCGGCTTCGGGCAGTGGTGGTCCAATGCCGGAGGGCGTTAGAGGACGACGTCCGGCGTCAGCTTGAGGGGGCCTACGGCATCCTGCCCGACGGAACAGCTCTCCCGGAAGAGCAGTTAGGGAAGGGATGGACGCGTGCCTTGAAGGCCGAGCGGGAACGGATCATTGTTGCCGTCCAGCATATTGAAAGTTACGGCCTCTCGCGTCCCCAGGCGATGGAGCAGTTCGTCCGCGAGACCGCGTTCACCATCCTCAACCGGCTGGCCGCCCTGAAGTTGATGGAGCATCCCGGCCGGGTGCTCATCCAGGAGTCCGCGGGGAAAGGAAA
>JACQHM010000264.1 GCA_016199025.1 Candidatus Methylomirabilota bacterium
GCATCGGCCTTGACCATGACGACCATCTTCCTCTTGACCCTTTTCAGCCTTCGGGCGCTGCCCCGAAAGGTTTCGGCAGAGACCGTGAAGGTGTGAAGACGTGATGGAAGGATCTTCCGAAGGAATCTCCATTCCATTCCATGAGGGCTGGAGCGATTTCGGGACGGGGGCCCTCTTGAACGCCGTCGTGCTTGATGGAGACCTGGCCGAGTTTGACCCCGAGGCCCTCCACGGCCGGAGCCGGATCGAATCGGGGATCGCCTTCCTGAACAATCCCCGCGGGGTTCAAAAGGGTCGGAAGGTCCCCGTCGCCTGGGTGGCGATGGACCCCGGCCCTCCCCCCCGCTACGTCGGGATCGCCGCCTCTCACCTCCTCATCGATCCTGAAGCCGGTGTCGGCTTTAAAGACCTTTCCTCCCAATCGACCCAGATGATCCGGGCGATGCGGGGGAAGGTGGACGTGTCCTTCTTGACCGAGGGGGAGAGAAGGACCCTGAAACAGGCCCTCATGGGCTACAGTCGGGAGCTTTGGGACCAAGCGGCGCCCGAGTTTCGCCAGGCCCTGGAGTAAGGATGGCCTATCCAGAGAAATACCTGGCCTTCGTCGAGGACTTTAATAAGGGGGAGTACCGGATTGGTGAAGAATGCTGAACCCCAGCCTGTGTCGGAGACTAGCGAAAGGAGGCACCTATGAAAGGCAAGACCGCCATCGTGAATATCCTGAAAATGGAGGGGGTGGAGTACTTGACCTGCTTCCCGTCCAACGCCCTCATTGACGCTGCCGCCACTCTCAACATCCGGCCCATCGTGGCCCGCACCGAGCGGGTCGCCGTCAACATCGCCGACGGCTATAGCCGGATCTCCAACGGCCGGCGCATCGGAGTCTCAGCCGTGCAGCATGGTCCTGGAATCGAGAATGCCTTTGGTGGGGTCGCTCAGGCCTACTCCGACGCGAGTCCCATCCTGCTCCTCCCCGGCACCTTTGAGCGGAGCCGTCTGGGGGTGCCTCCAAACTTTCAGGCCATTTACAACTATCAGGGTGTCACCAAGTGGGTCGAGGTGGTGAACGCTGCCGAGCGGATCCCTCAGATGATGCAACGGGCCTTCACCCTCCTCCGTTCCGGGAAGCCTGCCCCGGTGATGCTGGAGGTGCCCACCGATGTGATGGAGGAGGAGATCAATGAAGAGGCCTTCCACTACACCCCGGCCAAAGGTCCCCGGCCCTGGGGCGACCCCCAGGACGTGCGGGAGGCCGTTCAAGCCCTCCTCGCGGCCCGCTCGCCCATCCTCGTGGCGGGCCAGGGCATCTTCTACGCCGAGGCTTGGGATGACCTCAAGGAGCTGGCCGAGCTCACCCAGGTGCCCGTGATGACCACGCTGAACGGGAAGAGTGCCTTCCCAGAGGATCACCCCCTGGCCCTTGGCGCCGGCGGTCGCTCCCGGCCTCAGATGGTGGACCACTTCCTCCGCAAGGCGGACCTGGTCTTCGGCATCGGCACCAGCTTCACCCGTTCGGTCTACATCACTCCTATCCCGCCAGGCAAGACTATGGCCCAGGTCGCCATTGACGAGGAGGACATCAACAAGGACTACTCCATCTCTTACGGCGTCATCGGCGATGCCAAGGCCGTCCTCCGCCAGATGATCGAAGAGGTGAAGCGCCAGGTGGGCGAAAGCGGCAGGCAGGGGGACGACACGACGGCCAAAGAGGTCAGGGCCGTCAAAGAGGAGTTCCTCAAAGAATGGATGCCCCGCCTCACCTCCAGCGAGGCGCCCATCAGCCCCTATCGGGTCATCTGGGACCTGATGCACACGGTGGACCGGCAGAGGACCATCGTCACCCACGACGCCGGCAACCCCCGGGACCAGATGGTGCCCTTCTACGAGGCCCTCATTCCTCGTGGGTACATCGGTTGGGGCAAGTCCACCCAACTGGGGACCGGGCTGGGGCTGGTGATGGGTGCCAAGCTGGCGGTCCCGGATCATCTGGTCGTTAACCTGATGGGCGATGCCGCCTTCGGGATGGTGGGGATGGACTTTGAGACGGCGGTGCGGTCCCACATCCCTATCCTGACCATCGTGCTGAACAACGGCCTGATGGGGGGGTACGAGAAGCACCTGCCTATCTCCACCGCCCGCTACGGCACCCGCTACCTCTCAGGCCACTACGCCCAGATAGCTGAGGGGCTGGGCGGCTACACCGAGCGGGTGGAGAAGCCGGAGGACCTGGTCCCCGCCCTTAGGCGATGCATCCAGGAAGTCGAGGCCGGACGGGCCACCCTGCTGGAGGTGATCACCCGAGAGGAGCCGGTGTATCCGGTGGGGTAACCCCCCCTGGAATCCAACCGGCTGGAAACGTATGCGCCGATGGGGATTGGTGGGTTGTTTCTCGTAGTACAGCCTGGCGGAAATGACCCTACCATTGTCATGCTGAGTGAAGCGTAGCGAAACGAAGCATCTCTACCTGCGTGGGTGAGACCCTTCGCTCCGCTCAGGGTGACACGGAGGCGAGATGGACGGCTTAGAGCAGGAGCTGAAGCAGTACGTGAAGGGCGAGGTCCGCTTCGACAAGTTTTCCAGGATCCTCTACAGTACCGATGCCAGTATCTACGAGATCGAGCCGATCGGTGTCGTGATCCCGAAGGGGGAAGAGGATGTAGCCGCCGTTTTACGGATCGCCCGGGAGGATGGAACCCCTATCCTCCCCAGGGGAGGGGGGACGAGCCTGGCCGGCCAGGCGGTGGGGCGAGCCGTCATGGTGGACATGTCCAAGTTTATGAACCAGGTTCTGGAGGTGAACCCGGAGGAACGATGGGTTCGGGTCCAGCCGGGCATCGTCCTGGACGAGCTGAACGCTCAGCTTCGCCCCTCCGGCCTCTTCTTCGCCCCTGATGTGGCCCCCAGCAACCGGGCGACCATTGGCGGGATGGCCGGGAACAATTCTTGTGGGGCCAGGTCGATCATCTATGGAAAGACGATTGACCATGTGAAGGAGCTTCGCGTCCTCCTGGCTGACAGCGAAGAGGTCATCTGCAAGCCACTAACGAGGGAGGCCTTCGAGGCCAAGGGGAAGCAGAGGACGTTAGAGGGTCAGATCTACCGGGAGGTCCAGAGGATCGTCGAGGCCAACCGGGACGAGATCCTAAAACGGTACCCCAAGATCATGCGCCGGGTCGGGGGCTACAACCTGGATGAGTTCGTGAAGAACGGCGACTTCAACCTGGCAAAGCTCATGGTGGGCTCCGAAGGGACCCTGGCCACCATCCTGGAGGCGAAGCTGAACCTGGTCCCTCGTCCTAAGATGACGGCCCTTTGCATTGTCCATTTCCGGGAGTTCCTGGAGGCCATGGAGGCGACGAACGAAATCCTTCCCTGCGGGCCTTCTGCCGTGGAGCTGATCGACAAGATGATCATCGATCTGACCAAGGGAACGATGGAGTACGCCCGCCGGATGACCTTTGTCCAGGGGAACCCCGAGGCCCTTTTGTTGGTGGAGTTCTACGGGACCTCTTTCGAGGAGCTTCGGGCCAAGGTTGAAGCGATGGAGGAACGCCTCAGGAGGAAAGGGTTCGGCTACGCCTTCGTCCGGGTCTTCGACCCGGAGGAGCAGGCCAATGTCTGGAAGGTGAGGAAGGCAGGGCTCGGCCTCCTCCAGGGGATCAAGGGGGATCGGAAGCCCATCGCCTTCGTCGAGGACACGGCCGTTGCCCCCGAACACCTCCCCCAGTACATTCGGCGCTTCCGGCAGATCCTGAAGGAGCACGGGACGACGGCCGGTTACTACGGCCACACCAGCGTCGGCTGCCTCCACATCCGCCCCATGATCAATCTCAAGGATGTGAAAGAGATCGAGAAGATGCGCGCCATCGCCGAAGCGATCAGTGACTTGGTCCTGGAGTACGGCGGGGCGATGAGCGCGGAGCATGGCGACGGCCTGGCCAGGAGCCAGTGGAACGAGAAGATGTTCGGCCCCGTGCTCTACCAGGCGTTTAAGGAGGTGAAGCGGGCCTTCGATCCTCAGGGGATCATGAACCCGGGGAAGATCGTGGATGCCCCTCCCATGACGGAGAACCTCCGCTACGGGGCGAACTACC
>JACQHM010000271.1 GCA_016199025.1 Candidatus Methylomirabilota bacterium
AAGAAGAGCAAGTTCGGCATCGACATCAAAGAAGCCCTGGAGGGCTACGAGGCGGCCAGGAAGCTCCCTCAGGTCGAGATCATCGGGGTACACCAGCATATCGGCTCCCAGATCACCGAGGTCGGCCCCTTCGTGGATGCCCTTTCAAAGATCGCCAACCTGATCGCCGTCTTGAGGGAGCGAGGGATCAACGTCGGGTATCTGGACGTGGGCGGCGGGTTGGGGATCACCTACAAGGACGAGGAGCCTCCTCCCCCCGATGAGTTCGCCAGGGCTTTGATCGGTGCCGTCAAGGATCTGGGCTGTACGTTGATCATCGAGCCGGGCCGGGTCATCGTGGGAAACGCCGGCATCCTGGTGACAAAGGTCTTGTACCTCAAGAGGACGGCGGCCAAGAACTTCGTCGTGGTGGATGCTGGGATGAATGACCTGATCCGGCCGACCCTCTACGGCTCCTATCATGGCATCATCCCCGTGAGAAGGAAGGGAGAGGCCGGGATCTTGACGGCCGACGTGGTGGGGCCGATCTGTGAGTCCGGCGATTTTCTGGCCAAGGACCGAATGCTTCCCGAGGTCCGGCCGGGGGAGCTCCTGGCGGTCATGAGCGCCGGGGCCTACGGGCATACCATGTCCTCGAACTACAACGCCAGGCCCCGGGCCCCCGAGATCCTGGTCAAAGGGGACCGCTTCCTGGTCGTCCGGGAGCGGGAGACCTACGAGGACCTGATCCGAGGCGAGCGGATCCCCGAAGGACTCTAAAGGGAAAAGTTCAATGGGGAAGCTGACATTCTACAAGATGAGCGGGTCGGGGAATGATTTCGTCCTGATCGACAACCGGGGGAAGCGGCTGGATCAAGATCCGCAGGAGTTCGCCAGGAAGATCTGCCATCGGCAACTCTCGGTGGGGGCCGACGGCCTGATCCTCCTCGAGCCGTCCGAGATGGCCGACTTCAAGATGCGGATCATCAACGCCGACGGGAGCGAGGCGGAGATGTGTGGGAACGGGGGCCGCTGCATCGCCCGCCTGGCCCACATGCTGGGGGTTGCCAACGAAAGGATGGCCTTCGAGACCCTCGCCGGCTTGATCAGGGCTGAAGTGCGAGGGGCGAGGGTCAAGCTTCAAATGGTAAAGCCCTACGGCTTGCGCCTGAACCTCGACATCCCGATCAGTGGTTCCCGGTACACGGTGCACTCGATCAATACGGGTGTCCCCCACGCGATCCTCTTCACCCAGGATCTTGACAGGGCGCCGGTCTTCGAGCTGGGGCGGAAGCTTCGCTACCACGAGGCCTTCCAGCCGGCGGGGACCAACGTGGACTTCGTCCAGGTGACCGGGCCAAACGCCATCCGGATCCGGACGTACGAGAGGGGGGTGGAGGATGAAACCTTCGCGTGTGGGACGGGGGCGACCGCCTCTGCCCTGATCGCCGCCTCCCTCGGTCGGGTGACCTCTCCTGTGGCCGTCACGGTGAGAAGCGGTGAGCGTCTCACCGTTTACTTCGAAGAGCGGGATGGAACCTTCGAGGAGGTGTTCTTCGAGGGGGAGGTCCGGCTCGTCTGTCACGGCGAACTTTGGGAGGAGGCCTGGAACTATTAGTTGGGAGGGTTTAAAGGGTTTAAGGGGTTTAGGGTTTATGGTCCCTTGCCAAACCCTTAACCCCTACACCCTAAACCCTATCTTTTCAGGGGAGGGGAGGAAGATGGCGAAGAAGAGTTTTCAAGGTTCCATCGTGGCCCTGGTGACTCCTTTTAGAGACGGCCGGGTGGATGAGGGGAAACTAACGGAGCTGGTTGAGTTCCACGTCAAGAACGGGACCGATGCCATCGTCCCCTGCGGCACCACGGGCGAGTCACCGACGTTGAGTCACGAGGAGCACAAGCGGGTGGTGGAGGTCGTCATTGAAGCCGCAGCAAGGAGGATCCCGGTCATCGCCGGCACCGGCTCCAACAGCTTCGCTGAGGCCCTGGAGCTGACGAAGCATGCCAAGAAGGCCGGGGCTGACGGGGCCCTCATGGTCGTTCCCTATTACAACAAGCCGACCCAGAAGGGGCTCATCCAGCACTTCAAAGGGATCGCCGAGGCGGTGGACATCCCCATCATCCTCTATAATATCCCTGGCAGGACCGGGGTGAACATGCTCCCGGAGACGGTGGCCCAACTGGCGGAGATCCCGAACATCGTGGGGATCAAGGAGGCCACGGGGAACCTGGAACAGATGACCCAGGATGCCATTCTCTGTGGGGACAAGCTGACACTCCTCTCGGGGGATGATACGTTGACGTTGCCTTTGATGGCGATAGGCGGGAAGGGGGTCATCTCCGTCGTGGCCAACGTCGCTCCCAGGGATGTGGTCGAGATGACCCATGCGGCCCTGAACGGGGACTGGAAGCGGGCCCAGGAGCTCCACCTCAGGCTCTTTCCCCTCTCCCAGGCCATGTTCTATGAGACGAACCCGATCCCGGTCAAGACGGCCATGGCCATGATGGGGATGATCCAGGAGGAGTTCCGCCTGCCCCTTTGCTCGATGACCGAGGCCAATCGGAAGAGGCTTGCTGAAGCCCTGAAGGGCTACGGCCTCCTCAAAGAGGAGCGTTGCTGCTAACCGTCCATCAACGAATCACTAATCACCAATCACTCATCACTACTTGCGGAGCAAGCTGTGATACGCGCCATCGTCTGTGGGGCAGGGGGGCGGATGGGGGGGAGGATCGTCACCCTGCTGAAGGAGGCGGGAGACTTCGAGCTGGTGGGGGCCGTCGAACGGCCCGGCCATCCCGCGCTGGGGAGGGATGCCGGAGAGGTCATCGGGATCGGCCATCTCGGTGTACCCCTGACCGATGATCTTTCTAAGGTGGCGAAGGACGGACAGGTCATGTTCGACTTCACCATTCGGGAGGCGGCGATGGCCCACCTGGAAGAGGCGGCCAGGGCCAAGCTCGCCGCCGTCGTGGGGACGACCGGCTTGACCCCAGAGGACATGAAGAGGGTAGCGGAACTCGCCCAGTCGATCCCCTGTGTCATCTCCCCGAATATGAGTGTGGGCGTGAATCTTCTCTTCAAGGTCCTGGCCGAGGTGGCCGCCGTCCTCGGGGAGGCTTACGATGTCGAGATCTTCGAGGCCCACCACCGGTTCAAGAAAGATGCCCCCAGCGGCACGGCCCTCCGGATGGCCCAGGTCATCGCCCAGGCCCTGAAGCGAAACCTAGGGGAGGTGGGGGTCTACGGCCGGAAAGGGATGGTGGGGGAGCGGAAGCCTGACGAGATCGGCGTCCACGCCATCCGGGCCGGGGATATCGTCGGGGACCATACCGTCGTCTTTGGAGGCCTGGGGGAGCGGATCGAGGTTACCCATCGGGCCTCCAGCCGGGATACCTTCGGCTGGGGGGCGGCCCGGGCGGCCCGGTGGGTGATCCACCAGAAGCCCGGCCTGTTTGACATGCTGGATGTCTTGGGACTGAGATAACGGAGGGGCGATGAAGATCGTACGGTTCGCGGTTGGGAAAGAGGCGAAGTACGGCATTGTGGAAGAGGATCTGGTGCGGGAGATCCAGGGGGACATCTTCGGCCAGTTCAAGGTGACCCGGAAGACGCATCCCTTGAAGCGGATCAAATATCTGACGCCCACCGAGCTGACGAAGATCGTGGCGGTGGGCTTGAACTACCGGGACCATGCGGAGGAGGCGAAGATGCCGGTCCCCGATGAGCCGGTCATCTTCATCAAGCCTGCGTCGGCGGCCCTCCCCCACAACGGGAAGATCATCTACCCTAAGGAGTGCCAGCGGCTGGACTACGAGGCCGAGTTCGCCATCGTCATGAAGCGAGAGGCGAGGTATGTCCCACGCGAGAAGGCACTCCGGTACGTTCTGGGCTATACCTGCTTGAACGACGTGACGGCCCGAGACCTCCAGGCCAAGGATGGCCAGTGGACCCGTTCCAAATCCTTTTACACCTTCGCCCCCTTCGGCCCCTGGATCGAGACCACCCTGGACCTCTCCAACGCTCCCATCCGAGGCTACCTGAACGGGGAGCTGAAGCAGAACTCCAACATCAAGAACTTCATCTTCGACGTGCCCTCTCTCATCAGCTTCATCTCCCGGGTGATGCCCCTTCTCCCCGGCGACGTCATCACCACCGGCACCCCCTCAGGCATCGGGCCGATGCAGGTGGGCGATGTCATCGAGGTCGAGGTGGGCGGGATCGGCCGTCTCCGGAACACCGTTATCGCCCAGAAGTAGCTCGTGGCTCGTGAAGCGTGAAAGCAGAACGTAACCTCCTTGCCGTGGAGAATCGATGAGCCAGAGATACGCGCGGGCAGAGCGCCTGACGGGGCTCTCACCATACCTCTTTGCCGAGATCGACCGGATGAAGCAGGAGGCCCTGAAGAAGGGCATGGACCTGATCAGTCTAGGCATCGGTGATCCCGACCTCCCCACGCCGCCTCACATCGTGAAGAGGCTCCAGGAGGCGGCGGCCAACTCCAAGCATCACCAGTATCCTTCCTATGAGGGTATGCGAGAGTTTCGAGGGGCGGCGGCCAACTGGTATCAGAAGCGGTTCGGTGTCGTCCTGGATCCCGAAACTGAAGTCCTCTCGTTGATCGGCTCCAAAGAGGGCATCGGCCACCTTCCCTTGGCCTTTATCGATCCGGGGGATATCGTGCTTATCCCCGATCCGGGCTATCCGGTCTATCAGGCGGGGACGGTCTTTTCCGGCGGGGTCCCTTTTGACCTCCCGCTTTTGAAAGAGAACGGGTTCCTCCCGGATCTGGAAGCCATCCCGGCCGATGTCCAGACCCGGGCCAGGATCCTCTGGCTGAACTACCCCAACAACCCAACGGCGGCCGTGGCCCCCTTCGAGTTCTTCGCCAGGGCAGTGGCCTTCGCCAGGGAGCATCATCTGATCCTCGCCCACGACCTGGCCTATTCCGAGATCGCCTACGATGGGTACCTCCCAGGAAGCCTCCTCGCCGTCCCGGGGGCCAAGGAGGTGGCCATTGAGTTCCACTCCCTCTCGAAGACCTACAACATGACCGGGTGGCGGATCGGCTTCGCCGTCGGGAACGCTGAAATCCTGGGGGGCCTGGGCCGGATCAAGACGAACCTGGATTCGGGGGTGTTCCAGGCGGTTCAGGAGGCTGGGATCGAAGCCCTTACGGGGCCGCAAGACTGTGTCGAGGAGATGCGGAAGGTCTACCAGGAGCGCCGGGATGTCCTGGTGGACGGGCTCCTCCGCCTGGGCTATGCGGTCGAGAAACCCAAGGCGAGCTTCTACGTCTGGATCGGTGTCCCCAAGGGCTTCACCTCGACGGAGTTCACCGCCCACCTCCTCTCCAAGGCGGGGATCGTGACGACCCCTGGGGTCGGCTTCGGGAAGCACGGCGAGGGCTACATCCGTGCAGCGCTGACGGTGGATGTCTCCCGGATCAAAGAGGCGGTGGATCGGCTGCGGAAGCTCTGACATGGATCGGATCGTCCTTCAGGGGATCCGTTTCTACGGGCACCACGGGGCCACAGAGGCGGAGCAGACACTCGGGCAGCGCTTCCAGGTGGATGTCGAACTTGGCCTCGACCTTCGCCCTGCCGGCGGAAGCGATGATCTTCAGGCCACGGTCAACTACGCTCTCGTCCATCGGTTGGTGGTGGAGGTGGGGACCCAGGAACGCTTTCACCTGTTGGAGGCGTTGGCAGAGCGGATCGCCCAGGTGATCCTGGAGCGGTTCCCGGTAAAGGAGGTCAAGGTCCGGGCGTGCAAACCCTCTCCTCCTCTCCAGGGGGAGCTCGGGTTCGTGGGCGTGGAGATTGTGAGGTCGTGAAGGAGGAAGTCGTCATCGGGATCGGCTCGAACCTGGGGGATCGTCCGGGGAACTGTGTGAAGGCGATCCAGAGGCTGGATGCCCACCCCGACCTTGAAGTGCTCAAGGTCTCTTCCTTTTACGAGACGGAGCCCGTGGATGCCGAAGGCGGATGGTTCGTCAATGCTGTGGCGCTTTTGGAAACCTCCCTGGATCCTTTCTGGCTCCTGACCCTGTTCAAGGGGATCGAGCGAGAGATGGGCAGGCCCGAGGCCCATAGGAGAGGGACCCCACGAACCATTGACCTCGACCTCCTGCTGTACGGCCGTAGGATGATCCAGACGAAAGAACTTGTCATCCCTCATCCCAGGATGCACAAGCGGCGCTTCGTCCTCCTTCCCCTTTATGAGATCGCTCCTAAGGTCGAACACCCGCTTTTGAAGCGTACCGCCGAGGAACTCCTCCTTACCCTTCAAGATCCCTCTCGGGTGAGGCTGCTTCCGATGGCTCATACCACCAGGTGAACTCATGGCGTTCGAGGCATCCAAGATATCAGCCCGTTACCTGGTCGTGGAAGGGCCCATCGGTGTGGGCAAGACCAGCCTGGCGGAGGCCTTGGCCGATCGCCTTAAGGGGAGGAGACTGTTAGAGAATCCCGAGGGGAACCCCTTCCTTCCCCTCTTCTACAAGGACCGGTGGCGCTACGCCTTCCAGACCCAGCTCTACTTTCTGTTAAACCGGTTCCGGCAGCAGCAGGAGCTTTTGCAGTTCGAGCTCTTCACCCAGAGCGTGGTCAGCGACTACCTCTTCGCCAAGGACCGGATCTTCGCCATCCTGAACCTGGACGAGCAGGAGCTGGGCCTGTACGAGAGACTCCATCCGATTTTGGAGGCCCAGGTGCCGAAGCCGGACCTGGTCCTGTATCTCCAGGCATCGACGGATGTCCTCTTGGAGCGGATCGCCCTTCGGGGAAGGAGCTACGAGAAGGAGATCGAACGAGGGTATCTGGAGGAGGTGAACGCCGCCTACAGCCACTTCTTCCTCCACTATCAGGAGAGCCCCCTCCTGATCGTGAACACCAACGAGCTGGATTTCGTCAAAAACCAGGAGGATTTCGAAGAACTCCTGAAGCGGATCGCTGAGGTTAAGGCGGGCACGCACTACTACGTTCCGCTTGGATCCCGAGGATAGGGACCGAGACGGGGAGATACCATAGCGGCTTTGAGGGAAAGCTTTGGGGGCTCGGGACGTTTCTAACGCCCGAAGCCTTCGCGCGGCCTTCCTGAAGGGTCGGCTACAGGCAGGAGTGGCCTTCCGGATCGGTTCCGGAAGGCCCTTTTTGTTGCCATCTCCCAACCCTCCCCC
Source organism: Candidatus Methylomirabilota bacterium (assembly GCA_016199025.1). Taxonomy (GTDB): domain Bacteria; phylum Methylomirabilota; class Methylomirabilia; order Methylomirabilales; family JACQHM01; genus JACQHM01. The sequence continues at coordinate 7,158 of JACQHM010000271.1, forward strand.
TTGTCAGAAATCCCCCCTTCCCCCCCTTTTGGAAAGGGGGGTTGGGGGGATTTAAGGGGATGGGTGGGGGTGGCGCCCCACCTGGTGGGAGATTTGTTGGGGAGGTGAAACAATGCAGGTGATTGAGTACCCAAAGAAAATGCAGGAACTTTCTGAACAGCTCCGGCGGGAGGGGAAGATCCTTGGACTGGTCCCGACCATGGGGGCCCTTCACGAGGGCCATCTCTCTCTCCTCCGAAGGTGCCGGGCTGAGAACGACCTTTCGGTCATGAGCCTCTTTGTGAACCCGGCTCAATTCGACCGGAAGGACGATCTCGCCGCGTATCCTCAGGACTGGGAGGGGGATTTCAAGAAGGCCGAGGCGGTTGGCGTGGACCTAGTCTACGCCCCGACCGCCGGGATGATGTACCCCGAGGGGTACCAGACCTACGTGGAGGTGGAAGCCCTCACGAGGCGGTGGGAAGGGGCCTCCCGGCCCGGCCATTTCCGGGGGGTGGCGACGGTGGTGGCGAAGCTTTTCACCATCGTGAAACCCCACCAGGCCTATTTCGGCCAGAAGGACTACCAGCAGGCTCTGGTCGTGCAACGAATGGTCCAGGACTTGAATCTCGACCTAGAAGTGATCATCCTTCCAATCATCCGGGAAGAGGATGGGCTCGCCTCTAGCTCCAGGAATTGGAACTTAAGTCCTGAGGAGCGGTGTGCTGCCCCTGTCCTGTACAAGGCCCTCCAGGCGGCAGAAGCACGCGTAAGAGCAGGGGAGCAGGGGGCCGAGGCGATCCTGGAACGGATGCGGGAGATCATCGAAGCGGAGCCCTTGGCGGAGATCGACTACATCGCCTGTTGCCACCCCATGAGGTTGGAGCCTGTGGAACGGATCACGGAATCGGTCGTGTTCCTCCTGGCCGTGTGGATCGGGAGGACCCGCTTGATCGACAACGCCCTCGTCGAAGTTCCTGCCCAGGCCTGAGGCCTCCTTCGTGAGGTTTGCCTTTCTATCGCCTGGATCAGGCCTCGGGCGGGTAGCCCACCCCCTGGAGGGCGGCCAGGAGCTTCCCGTCATCCACCTCTCCCGGATCGAAGGTGATCTGGATTTCTTTCTTGGGGATCGAGACCTCAACCTGCTTGACACCGGCTAAAGGGGAGAGGGCCTGCGTGATGGTCTCCACACATCCCTCGCAGGCGATCTTGGGGACCTTGAACAATCGTTGCATGAATCTTCCTCCTTTCCCTTCAGTGGACGGCTACCTTCTCTAGGATGACCCGGTACGGAGGGCCTCCCGCGGGCCATTTGCGGCGCTCCTCAGCTTCCAGTATACACCTCCCAGTCAACGAGAAAGTCAGGGTTTTTTCACGGGTTGACAGGGGTTTCGTTTCATGGTAAGTAAATACTTACTAGGTCACATCCTATCCTGATTCCACTAAACCATCCATCTGTTCAGTGCCTTCGAGGGCCGCGCCCTCTCCGATGTATTTTTCCGGTCCCGCGTCCAGCGAGTGGACGACAGCCAAGTGTAGACCTTGAGAAATGGCGAGGGAACGCGTCTTGGATTCCATGACATCACCGGCGAAAGCCTATCGAATATCCGGGCGCCGCGGCGCACTCCTCCGGCTGCCCGTGGGCGGCTTGGCGGCAGCATTCGCGGTCGCGGCTGTACTCTCCGCGTGTTCTGACAAGGCGGCGGGCAAGCAAGAGACCCCGGGTTCGCGCCTCGCGCAGGCCGCAGTGCCGGTGACCGTGAGCGAGGTCATGCAGAAGGATGTCCCGGTGCAACTCCGCGCCATCGGGCACATGGAGGCCTACACCACCGTTTCTGTCAAGTCGCAGGTGAGCGGGCAACTGCTCCGGGTCCATTTCGCGGAAGGGCAGAGCGTGAAGAAGGGCGATCTCCTCTTTACGATAGACCCCCGCCCCTTTGAGGCTGCGCTTCGTCAGGCGGAAGGCAACCTGGCGCGAGACGTGGCCCAGCTCCAGCAGGCCGAGGCCACGCTCGCCCAGAAGATGGCGGAGGAGGAAACCTCAAAGGCCAACTTGGCCCGCGACGCGGCCCAGCTTGAGAACGCCCGCGCCCAGGCGCGCCGATATCAGGAGCTTATCGAGCAGGGAGCCATCGCGCAGGAACAGTACGATCAGGTCCGCACCGCTGCCGATGCCATGGAAGCCACCGTGCAGGCAGATCGGGCTGCCGTGGACAACGCCAAGGCGGCGATCCGCGTGGCGCAAGCCGCCGTGGAGAGCGCGAAAGCGGCGATCCAGGCGGATCAGGCCGCGGTGGAGAGCGCGCGACTCCAGCTTGGGTACACGTCAATCCGATCTTCGATAGGTGGGCGCACGGGAAACCTCTTGGTGCATGCTGGCAACCTCGTGAAGGCCAACGACGACATGACCCCGCTCGTGGTCATACATCAGATTCATCCGATCTCTCTCACCTTTTCCGTTCCTGAGCAGGATTTGGCGGACATCAAGAAGTACATGAAGACTGGTATCCTTACGGTCGAAACTATCATCCCCGACCAGAGTGGGCTGCCCGCCCACGGCGCCCTGACCTTCGTCAATAACGCGGTCGATCCTGCCACTGGGACGATCCAGTTGAAGGCCACCTTCCCCAACACGGACGACACGCTCTGGCCGGGCCAGTTCGTCGATGTCGTGCTGACACTCACCAGCGAGCCTCACGCTGTCGTCATTCCTTCCCAGGCGCTCCAGACAGGTCAGAAGGGTCCGTACGTCTTCGTGGTGAAGCAGGACCTGACCGTGGAGTCGAGGCCCGTGACAATCGCGCGGACGGTCGGGCAGGACGCCGTGATCGCGCAGGGGCTCAAGCCCGGCGAGCGCGTTGTCACCGACGGCCAGGTTCGCCTCTTCCCCGGCGCCCGGATCGACATCAGGCCGTCGGCGCCCCCGCCGAACGCAGAATGAGCCCCGAACTCTTCATCCGGCGGCCTGTCATGACGACGCTGGTCATGCTGGGCATCGTCTTCTTCGGGATCATGGCCTTCCGCCTGCTGCCCGTGAACGACCTGCCGAACGTTGACTTCCCGACGATCTTGGTGACAGCCAACCTGCCCGGCGCGAGCCCGGAGACCATGGCCTCCGCGGTGGCCACCCCGCTCGAACGGCAATTCTCCACGATCGCCGGCGTCGACTCGATGACGTCGACCAGCGCGCTCGGCATCACGCAAATCACAATCCAGTTCAGCCTCGACCGGAACATCGACGCTGCCGCCCAGGACGTCCAGGCGGCCATTGCCAAGGCCATGGCGCTCCTGCCGCCTGAGATGCCAACGCCACCGACGTATCGAAAGGTGAATCCCGCCGACCAACCTATTCTTTACATGGCCCTGACCTCACCAACGCTCCCGCTGTACACCGTTGACGAGTATGCGGAGACACTCGTCGCCCAGAGCATCTCCATGGTTAGTGGCGTGGCCCAGGTGCAGGTGCTCGGCGCCCAGAAGTACGCCGTGCGCATCCATCTCGACCCCAACGCCCTCGCCTCGCGCGGGATCGGGATCGACGAGGTCCGGAAGGCCATCGCGCAGGGCAACGTGAATCTGCCAACGGGAACACTCTACGGGCCCCACCAGGCGCTCACCGTGCAGGCCTCCGGCCAGCTCACGGATGCCACGGCCTACCGCCCCCTCATCGTGACGTACCGCAACGGCGTCCCCGTACGCCTTGGCGAGCTCGGTCAGGTGATCGACAGTGTCCAGACCGACAAGGCGGCGGCCTGGTACGATGGCGAGCGGGCCGTGGTCCTGGCCATCCAGCGCCAACCAGGCACCAATACCATCGAGGTGGTCAACGCGATCCGGAAGCTCCTGCCGTCGCTCAAGGAGCAGATGCCGCCATCGGTGAGCTTCGGCATCCTGTGGGACCGCTCGATCTCTATCCGCGAGTCAGTCCGCGATGTCGAGTTCACCCTGATGCTGACAGTTTGCCTGGTCGTCCTTGTGATCTTTCTCTTCCTGCGCAATGTCTCCGCCACGATCATCCCGAGCCTGGCGGTGCCGATGTCGATCATCGGCACCTTCGCCGCGATGTACCTGCTCGGCTACACGGTGGACATCCTCTCCCTCATGGCCCTGACACTGTCGGTCGGGTTCGTCGTGGACGACGCAATCGTCATGCTCGAGAACATCGTGCGGCACATGGAGGCGGGAGAGGCTCGTTTCGAGGCGGCGCTGAACGGGGCCAAGGAGATCGGGTTCACCATCCTGTCCATGACGCTCTCGTTGGCTGCGGTGTTCATCCCGGTGCTGTTCATGG
>JACQHM010000272.1 GCA_016199025.1 Candidatus Methylomirabilota bacterium
GGCCCTTACCTACCATATCTAGCGTTCGGAGAATCCGATGGGCCGGATGGCCAAGAATGTGCTGGAACTGATCGGTGATACCCCTTTGGTGGAGCTTAGCAGGCTTCCAAAGGCTGGGGGGGCAAAAATCTTGGGGAAGCTCGAATCCGTGAACCCCGGGGGGAGTATCAAGGACCGGATCGCCCTAGCCATGATCGAGGAGGCTGAGCGGCAGGGGAAGCTGAGGCCTGGGACGACCATCGTGGAGCCCACCTCGGGGAACACCGGGATCGGCCTCGCCATGGTGGCGGCGGTCAAGGGTTACCGGCTGATCGTCACCATGCCGGACGATATGAGCTTGGCCAGGCGGGATCTGTTAAAGCGCTATGGAGCCGAGGTGATCCTCACCCCGGCCATCGAGGGGATGACAGGGGCTGTTTTCGCGGCCGAAGAGCTCTGCGCGAAGGACCCGGACTACTTCATGCCCCAGCAGTTCCAAAACCCGGCCAACCCTGAGGTCCATCGTCGGACGACGGCCCAGGAGATCCTGAAGGCGACGGATGGTAAGGTTGATGCCTTCGTCGCCGGCGTGGGAACCGGGGGAACCATCACCGGCGTTGGGGAGGTCTTGAAGAGAGAGATCCCCAGTGTCCTTATTGTGGCGGTTGAGCCGTCCCGTTCCCCGGTCCTCCAGGGAGGGAAACCCAGGCCCCACGGGATCCAGGGGATCGGGGCGAGTTTCGTGCCGGGGATCCTGAACCGGGAGGTCATCGACGAGATCATCGGCGTCAGGGATGAGGACGCGTCTTTAATGTCGGTCCGGCTGGCCCGGGAGGAAGGGCTTCTCGTTGGGATCTCGGCCGGCGCCAACGTCTTCGCCGCCCTTCAGATCGCCGAGCGCCTCGGGATGGGGAAGGTGGTGGTCACGATCCTCCCCGATACAGGCGAGCGGTACGCGGGGCTCGCCCCTTAAGGGTGATGCTCGATGCTCGATGCTCGATGTTCGATCTCTAACATCCAGTATCGAACATCCAACATCGGGGCTGTCGCATCTGCAGCAGACGGCTTCTTTGGAAAGATCATGGTTTCAAAGGAGGAGAAACGGACGATGGCGATTCGCGTGTACATCCCGACCCCTTATCGGAACCTGACTGGGAACCTCTCGAAGGTGGAGGCGAAAGGCGATGACCTGGTCGGTCTCATCGAGGATCTGGAGGTCCGCTTCCCAGGGATCAAGGCGAAGATCGTTAATGAACAGGGGGAGATCCACCGCCACCTGAACATCTATGTGAACGAGGTTTCGGTAGAGGATCTGAACGGGAAGTGGACCACCTTGAAGGACGGGGACGAGATCACCCTCATCCCCGCCATCGCAGGTGGGGCCTTGACCTTTACTGAGGAGCAGATCAAACGCTACAGCCGACACATCATCCTCCCCGAGGTGGGGGGGAAGGGGCAGCGGAAGCTTCTGAGCAGCTCGGCCCTCATCATCGGGGCGGGAGGGCTCGGATCCCCTTCAGCCCTGTACCTGGCTGCGGCCGGAGTGGGGCGGATCGGGATCGTCGATTTCGACGCCGTGGACCTCTCCAACCTTCAGCGCCAGATCCTCCATGACAACGACGACGTCGGCCGGCCCAAGGTCCTTTCGGCCAGGGAACGCCTGACCGACATCAACCCCGACGTGGAGGTGATCCCTATCGAGGCCCAACTGTCGTCAGAAAATGCTCTGAAGATCATCTCCCAGTACGACATCGTCGTCAACGGCTGTGACAACTTCCCCACCCGCTATTTAACCAACGATGCCTGCGTCTTCCTGAACAAGCCGATGGTAGATGGAAGCATCCTCCGCTTCGAGGCCATGGTGACGGCCTTTATCCCTGGGAAGGGGTGCTACCGCTGCCTCTATCCGGCCCCGCCTCCTCCTGGGGTCGTTCCGAGCTGCGCCGAGGCCGGGGTCTTCGGCGCCCTCTGCGGTGTCATCGGAAGCCTCCAGGCCGTCGAGGCCATCAAGATTCTTCTCGGGACCGGGGAATCCTTGGCCGGGCGTCTGATCTTCTTCGATGCCCTGACCATGGAGTTTCGGCAGGTCAGGATCCGGCGCGATCCCGAGTGTCCGGTCTGTGGAGACAACCCGACCATTAAAGAGCTGATCGACTACCACGAGTTCTGCGGCGTCCCGGCAGCGGCCCGCCTCTCCTAAAGAACAGGGGTTAGGGTGGAGGGTTTAGGGTTTAGGAAGCGATGGACCTGCTCTTGACAGCCGTGCTAGGGTTGGCGATTGGGTTGCCCTTCGGCTATGCGTTGCAGCGAGGCCGTTTTTGTTTGAACTCGGCCTTTCGGGACGTCCTCGTGGCCAAGGACCTGACCCTCCTTCGCGCCTGGTTCCTGGCCCTCTTGGTCCAGATGGTCGGGGTGCACCTCTTCGCCGAACTGGGCTGGATCGAGCTGGTCCGGGCCCCCTTCTGGTGGCAGGCCGCGTTGGTTGGGGGTTTTGTCTTCGGCTGGGGGATGGCCCTCTCGGGTGGCTGAACGACGGGGATCTCTTACCGGTCCGGTGAGGGGATGGTGGCCTCGTGGATCAGCTTCGTGGGTTTTGCCCTAGGGATCACCATGACGAATAACGGGATCCTGGAACCGGTGCAGGAGCGTCTCCGGTCCAGGATCGTCGGTTCTTCTCTTGAACCAGAGACCCTCCCCAGCCTCTTGGGTGTGAATCCCTGGCTGGTCATTGTTGGCCTCGCTCTCCTCGGCGTCCTGTTCCTCTGGCGGGGCCTGGGGAAGGCCGCGGATCAGGGGGGCTGGAACTGGACGAAGGCCGGCTTGGCCATCGGGATCATCGGCCTGCTGGCGTGGCCGGCCTCGGCCGCCACCGGCCGGATGTACGGCCTCTCCGTGACGGAGCCGGCCTACCGGTACATGCGGTTCTTTGTTTTCGGACAACCTGAGGCGATCAACTGGGCGACCTTCATGTGGATCGGGATCCCCCTCGGGTCCTATATCTCGGCCAAGCAGCACGGGGAGTTCAAGTGGCGGGCCCCCGGCCCCACGAGGATCCTCCAGGCCCTTTTAGGAGGGATTGTGATGGGGATCGGCGCTGCCATCGGCGGCGGCTGCACCGTAGGGCATAGCCTCACCGGGGCCTCGGTCCTGGCCATGTCCAGCTTGACCGCAACCCTCGGCATTGTCTTCGGCGTCTGGTCGGCAGCCTTTGTCTTGTTCCGAACGTAACTTCGGGTGTAGGAGACAAGGATGAAACAAGTCTCGCGGGTTCTCGTGTTTATTCCGATTGTCTGTTTAGCCCTGGTTGGAGCCCTCTGGGCTGGAGGCTACGCGAATCCCCAGCTCCTGATTGAAACCCAAGAGCTGGCAGCCCGTTTGAACGACCCCGACCTCCGGATCGTGGATCTCCGTTCCGAGGAAGAGTATCAACAGGGGCATATCCCTGGTGCTGTCCACGGGAATCCCAGGTCCCTCGATGATCTGGAGGCCAACAAGCAAGGTCTCCCGCTCCCTGCCGAGAACGCGGGTGCCATCTTTGGTGGATTGGGGATCGATGAGCGGACCAGGGTGGTCGCCTACGACAACATGGGCGGCCTCTTCGCCGCCAGGCTCTTCTACGTCCTGGAATTCTTCGGCCACAAGAATGTCCAGATCTTAAACGGCGGGATGGACAAGTGGATCCGTGAGGGACGTCCGCAAACGACCGAGGTCCCCAAAGTGCCGATGAAGTCCTTCGTGGCCAAGGAGAACCCTGACGTCATCGCCACCGCCGAATGGGTCAAGGCAAACCTGGGGAGCCCGAAGGTCTGCTTGGTGGATGCCCGATCGCCTAAGGAGTACAGCGGGGAGGATCTCCAGTCCAACAAGCGGGGTGGTCACATCCCGGGGGCGGTCAACATCGACTGGGTGGAGACCATCGATCCCACGACCAAGGTCTTCAAGTTGGCCGAGGACCTTCGGAAGCTCTTCGAGGCCTCAGGGGCCACGAAGGGGCGTGAGATCGTCACCTATTGTCAGAGCGGCTACCGGGCGGCCCATAGCTACTTTGTGGCCCGTCTCTTAGGGTATGAAAAGGTCAGGAACTATGATGGATCCTGGCAGGAGTGGGGGAACGACCCCGCCCTGCCGCTGGAGCGGTGAAGGGATGACGGAGAAGCTGGCACAAGGGGTTCATGAGCTGGACGCCACGGGAGAGATCTGTCCGTATCCCTTGGTGATGACGCAGAGGGCGGTCAAGGCCTTGAAGGTTGGGGAGCGCCTGCTGGTCAAGGTTGATTATCCCAAATCCTCGGAGGATATCCCCCGCTGGGCCGCGGAGGTAGGCCATAAGGTTTTAGAGGTGAGGAAGGTCGGGGAGGCCGAGTGGGAGATCCTGATCCAGCGGGGTGAATAGCGTAGCCACTGGGGCTCAAAGAGCCCTTTAGGGAGGAGGAAGACGATGGGTGGGTTCGCTCTGACGAGGTCAAGGTGGTACCAGTTCCCGATCGCTGTCGTTGTGGGAGTGGCAGTTGCCGGTTGTCTGGCCGTGGGGATGAGGAGCGAGGCTACCGAGCAGATCTACGTGGCCAACATGGAGTCCGACACCATCTCCGTGATCGATGCGTCCCCCTTTAAGGTGGTGGCCACGATCCCTAGTCAAGGGAGCGGCACCCACGACCTCGCCCTCACCCCCGATGGAAAGCTCCTCTTTGCCACCAACCTGAAAACTGGGACGCTCACCGTGGTGGACACGGCCATCAACCAGGTCGTGGCCACCCTCCAAACAGGGAAGGCGACCCATGCCATTGCCATCACCCCTGATGGA
>JACQHM010000280.1 GCA_016199025.1 Candidatus Methylomirabilota bacterium
CTCTGGAGGGTATGCCCGAACTCCTCTGATCCTTCAAGAGAAGACAGCCATGGGCTCCAGCGTCCGAAACTGGGGGCTTTACGTCATCACCGACCGGAAGCAAACCCAGGGGAGACCCCTGGAGGAGGTGGTGGAGGCCTCCTTACGGGGAGGGGCCAGGGCCTTCCAACTGCGGGAGAAGGACCTGGAGGCGAAGGATCTGTACGAGCTGGCCGGGCACCTCATGCAGGTGACGAGGCGGGAAGGGGCGACCCTCCTGGTGAACGACCGGATCGACATCGCCCTGGCGCTGGACCTTGACGGCGTTCATCTGGCCCGGAGGAGTTTTCCCACGGATGTCGCCCGGAAGCTCCTAGGAGTAGGAAAGCTCATCGGTGCCTCCTGTCATTCCTTAGATGAAGCCTTGGAAGCCGAAGAAGGAGGAGCCGATTTTCTCGTCTTGGGGCCGATCTACGAGACCCCCTCCAAGCTTCCCTACGGCCCGCCTTTAGGGCGGGAGATCATCCGCCGGGTCCGGGAGAAGGCCTCCCTTCCCATCTTTGCCATCGGCGGGATCAAGCCTCAGCATGTCCCCGAGGTCTTAGCGGCGGGGGCCAATGGGGTGGCGGTCATCTCAGCCGTCATGGCTGCTCCCGATCCGATGGAAGCCACCCAGGAACTGCTTCGGCATCTTCAAAGGCCTGCCCCCTCCTAAAGGATGGTCATGCGGATCATTGTGGACGGCTATAACCTCATCAGGCGTTCCCATGAGCTTTCCGCCCTCGACCGGCAGGACCTGGAACTGGGGCGAGAGGGGCTCCTTGGACTGCTCTCCCCCTATCAGCGCTTGAAAGGGCACCGGATCACCGTTGTCTTCGATGGGCGAGAAGGAGGCTTTCCCCTCCGGCGCCAGGAGCAGAGGGGGAACCTGACAGTGATCTTCTCCAGAAAAGGGGAGCTAGCCGACGAGGTCATCAAGCAACTGAGTAGTCCGGGGACGGTCGTTATCACCTCGGACCGGGAGCTTCAATCGGCCTCCGAGCGAGCGGGGGCGATCGCCCTGGAGGCGGAAGCATTCTTGATGAAGCTGGAGGAAGCGGCGTACCGCTTGGGGAAAGGCCTGGAAGAGGAGGAAGAGGAGCCGCCTCCGGCGAAAAGGAAGGGAGCCGCCCGGAGGCCTCCCAAGGGGGTCCGCCGGAAGGAAGAGGTGTTGAGGAAGCTCTAGCGGCGGCTTAAGAAACGGGTGCGAAAGGGGAGAGGATGGCAGACAGGCGGAAGGTGATTGATCTTCGGAGTGATACTGTGACCCTCCCGACCGAGGCGATGCGGGAGGCGATGAAAAGCGCCGAACTGGGCGATGATGTCTTTGAGGAGGACCCGACCGTCAACCGGCTTCAGGAGCTGGCCGCCCGGCGGCTCGGAAAGGAGGCGGCCCTTTTTGTTACCTCGGGCACCATGGGGAACCTGGTCGGGTTGTTGACCCATACGAGCCGGGGAGATGAAATTATCCTGGAGGAGACCAGCCACATTTATAATTACGAGGTCGCCGGGATGGCGGCCCTGGGCGGGCTCCTGGCCAGGCCGCTGAAGGGAACCTACGGCATCCTCGACCCGGAGGATGTAAGAAGGGCCATCCGCTCCCCCAACATCCACCATCCCAAGACTCAGTTGATCTGCCTGGAGAGCACCCACAATCGGGGAGGTGGGACCTTCTACCCTCCGGAGACCTTGAAGGCTATCGCGGATGTCGCCAGGGAGGCCGGGATCCCGATGCACCTGGACGGGGCGAGGATCTTCAACGCCGCCGTGGCCGCAGGCGTCCCCGCCGCCGAGTTCGCCGCCTGTGCTGACTCGGTGACGTTCTGCCTCTCCAAGGGGCTCTCGGCCCCCGTCGGCTCCCTCCTGGTGGGAAGGGCCAGCTTCATCGAGCGGGCGAGGCGGTTCCGGAAGATGGTTGGCGGGGGGATGCGGCAGGCCGGCGTCCTGGCCGCGGCCGGGATCGTGGCCCTGGAAACGATGGTGGAGAGGCTAACGGTCGATCACGAGAACGCCCGTCTCTTAGCGGAGGGGTTGGCCAGACTCCCAGGGATCGAGATCGATCTGAAAAGGGTCCAGACGAACATCGTCATCTTCGACGTTCGTTCCCCAAAGACCTCAGCCCCGAGGCTCGTCCAGGAGTTAGATGGGGAGGGGATCAAACTCCACCTCATCGCCCAGGACTCCATCCGAGCGGTGGCCCATAAGGATCTCGACCGGGAGGACATCCTTCTGGCCCTTCAGGCCATCGAGAAAAGGCTGGCATAAGGATAAGGAATTCCCCCAAGCCCGGGAAGGGAGAGGGAAGGGGTGAGGGTTTTATGCTCTAGGAAAGGGAAGCCCGGGAAGGGTACCTTCCCGGGCTCGTCATGGATTCAAGGGATCGAAGAAAAGGAAGTAGCTTATTTCACAGCATTTTTCAACGTTTTTCCGGCTCTGAACCTGGGGACCCGGCCCGCCTTGATCTTGATGACCTCACCTGTCTGGGGATTCCGGCCGTTTCTGGCCGCCCTCCTGGCCACAGAAAAGGTGCCGAACCCGACGAGGGTGACCTTTCTTCCCCTCTTGAGGGAATCTCGAATGCTGTTCAGGCAAGCGTTCAATGCCGTCTCAGCAGCCCTCTTCGTGATCCCAGCCCCCCGCGCCATCCGATCGACGAGTTCTGCCTTTGTCATCCCCCTCCCCTCCTTTCCGCCACGAAAGGTTAGAAAAACTAGGTAGCCTATAGCAATCTTCCCATCGACCTGTCAAGAAAAAACTTCATGCCGCCCAAAGGATGGAAAGAGGAATTCTTTTCGAGGGATGTCTCAAAAAACGAGAAAGGGCTCCTGAAGAGAGCCCCTTCTCCATACAAGGCGTCGCGGAATTTGGGCGAGACGTTCGCCCTGAGGGGTTAGACTTCCTCCTTCTCCCCCATGTCCTTCAGGCACTTCTTCAGGGCCTTCACCGACTCGTCATGCTTGCCCTCCTCGTGGAGCTTATGTCCATCATCGGCACACTTCTTCCACGCCGTGGCCTTCTCCGCGTCTATTTTCTTCTCCTTTTCAGCCTTCGCGATGGCATCCGTCGCCCGCTTATAGAGCTTCGGACAGGTCTTGGCCCAGGCGGCAGGGGCTCCTGCCATGCTGAGCGCGAAGGCCACAGCGACCGCAAGCACCAACCTCTTCATCAGAGGACCTCCTTATCTATAGACACGAAGCGTTGGGATGTTCCCTCGACGTCATCCTTCAAAGGTTACCCTCAATCCTCTCTTCCCACCTCCTCTCCCGGTGGCGTGGTAGCCATTGCCACCCTCTTTCTCTTCCACTCGTCGAGTCTTCTTTTGATCTCGGCCTCCAGCCCCCGATCGGCCGGCTGATAGTAGGTCCTCCCTTTGAGGGCCTCGGGAAAATAGTCCTGATTGACCAAGGCGTCAGGGTACTCATGGGGATAGTGATAACCCTTGGCGTAGCCTAATTCCTTCAGAAGGCCAGTTGGGGCATTCCTTAAGTGGAAAGGAACTGGACCGGCGGGGCCCTTCAGCGCATCCTCGGTTGCCTCGTTGAAGGCAACATAGATGGCATTCGATTTGGGGGCCACAGCCAGGTACGTCACACACTGGGCGAGGGCTAACTCCCCCTCAGGCGAGCCCAAGAAGTGGTAGGCCTGCATGGCGGCGATGGCCACCTGGAGGGCCTGGGGGTCAGCGTTCCCGATATCTTCTGAAGCGAAGCGGACCAGGCGCCGGGCGATGTAGAGGGGATCCTCCCCCGAGGCGAGCATCCGGGCCAGCCAGTAGAGGGCGGCATCGGGATCGCCTCCCCGTAACGATTTGTGGAGGGCTGAGATCAGGTTGTAGTGCTCCTCTCCCCCCTTGTCGTAAAGGAGGGCCCTTCGTTGGGCGGCCTCCTCGGCGATGGGGAGGGTGATCCTCTTTCCTCCCGAGGGGTCGGTCGAGGCCAGTTGGGCGGCCAGCTCTAACATGTTCAACGCGGCCCGGGCATCCCCTTGGCTCCAACGGGACATGGAACGAAGGGCTGCCGTCTCCGCTTCCAACTTGAGTCTCCCCAAGCCCCGCTCCTCATCCTTCAGGGCCCGCTCCAGGATCACGAGCAGCTCCTCCTCGGTCAACGGGTGGAGCATCAGGACCTTGCAGCGGGAAAGAAGGGGAGCGATGATCTCGAAGGAGGGGTTCTCCGTCGTCGCCCCGATGAAGAGGATGGTCCCCCGCTCGACGTGGGGGAGGAAGGCGTCCTGCTGGGCCTTGTTGAAGCGGTGCAGCTC